>CAZQKJ010000263.1:0-5660 GCA_964593315.1 uncultured Granulosicoccaceae bacterium | reverse complement strand
AATTTATGTTCACCAGAGATAAAGTAGAAGGATTGAAAAGTGTCGTGTATTCTGCGAGCGATCGACTCACACTCAGCCTCGCCACAGTCCCTGATCAATACCCCGAACTCATCTCCACCGAGACGTGCCAGCACATCCATCGGCCGACAGTTTTCTTTTAAATGATTCGCTAACTGAATGAGTAGTTTATCCCCTGCACCATGACCGCAGGTGTCATTCACTATCTTGAACTGATCCATATCGATATAACAGATGCCATGACATTCCCCACGTTTTGATGCTCCTTCGACCAGCTCTTCAAGCTTCAGCTCGAAGTAGTAGCGATTAACAAGCCCCGTGAGACTGTCATGCATGGCCAGGTGTTCCAGCTTTCGGGTAAGTGCGCGCTCCTTTCCAACATCGCGCATAACTAATACTCCACCACGCGACGATTCATCTTCTGTAAAAGGAGTAAATGCGCAGTCCACCTGTATCGTATTGTTGTCTGTTGTCGTGAGCTCAAGCTCACTGAGGACAGTCGACTCACCTTCAGTTAAGTTTGACTGAATTTGATGTACACACGCTCTCCCGGCAGGACTACTATCAAACGGGATCGTCGCTATACCTGCGCCTAGCAGCTGATCAGAGTTTTTACCAACCATCGCTTCTCCGGCTGGATTAACATAACTGATCTCACCGTTTGCGTTCACTGTAAATACCGAGTCGTTAATCGCCTCAAGCGTTGTCAGTGCGATTTTTCTTTCACTTTCAAGGGATCGTTGTGCAGAAGATCTGTGATACTCACTTTTGCGTGCATTAGCCATCAGAGCCAGCACAGAAAGACTAAGCAGGATAAAACCCAACATCCAAAACAGAGCCTTGGTAATTGCCGTGGGCGAGACTCCATCTGCAGATCTAATAGAGATTTCAAGCTTAGAGCTACCGATTGATGGGGTTAGCTCAACACGCGTACCTGGAAAGAGCTTTTTGAAGAACCTCGATTCATGGCCAGTCGCCATCGCGCTGGATTGAGTCCGGCCTGCGTAGGTAATCTCGCTCGATAGGGTGTCGGAGTGCGTTAGAAGCCCTTTCACTGACAGCTCGAAGAAGTAACCGCCATCTGTTTGACTGACTCGCGATTGTTCAGATTCAGGCGTGTAACGACCGGCGTAGGTGGGCATGATCAGGATGGCGTCCGCGGCTTTTGGCCAACCGGTGGGGTGCTGTATCAGCACTGGTTGGGTAGACCTCATGGCTTCTGCGATACTGTCACCCAGCGCTTCATCATGAGACAAGTCCACACCGATCAATCGAGCAGAGGCTGGAGTAAACGGATTTATGCTCACAACTGCATTGTGGAATTCACGTGAGCCTGAATAGGCAAAGGCACCATCGGCACCTAATGACTTTATTTTAAAGTTATAGATGCCTCGCTCTGACATCAAATCCGAAAAAGAATCTATTTCTTCACGGCGTATGCGATCAAATCTTCCAATGGTGGTGATAGATGCGGAAACACCAATCAAATCCGAGGTGTATTGGTCTAACTCATCACTACCGAAATCAGTGGAGACTCTATAAAGTGTTTGAAGTGACGCAGTTACTTCTGATACATCGGCAATATTGTTGTAGATTTCGCCTAAATGGGCACGGGTTTCCGCTTTTTCTTCGTCTTGGGTTATTGAATACTGCCACAACAGTGCCAGGTACCCGACCACCAGTGTAGCTACAATAAATCCTGTCAGTCCAACGCACAGCTCTTTTTTACTATAGAGCTCATAAATCGTTTTCATCTAAATTGCCAAATTTATACATCGCTTTCTTGCACTTCCCTGTTCAACCGCTCTTCCCTAGCGTACTTCCTACATTTTATAATTACTGTCCCTTACTCCTCTAACCCTACGAAACGTTTTGCGCGTCGTGTAAAACGTGACGATAGCTCTGTACCCGTAGAGCTAACTACCCCCTGATTGATCCAAAGATCCCACTTTCTATTGGTTACGATCGGCAAATCAGAGGGAGCAGTACCTGCCAATATTTCAAGTGCACTATGAGCTGCCCACTCACCATGCTCTTGTGGAATTTTAGTGTATCCAAGGGCTGTCACCGGCATCATCCACGAGTGATTGGTAACACTGATAATATTTGCGTTAGCAACTGCATACTCACCCATCTCATCATCGTTCCACCCTTCAATACCTGAATTGCTGCCCATCACAATATAGTCCGCTTCCGCGTTGGCCTTGGCAAACTCGCGCTTCCAGGTTTCAGCGTCGGTAACCAACACTTGCTCAAGCGTGCTACCAAGGCGTTTCGCTCCAGTTTGAATTCTGGAAAAATTCTTTTTCTCGGTAAGTGTGTCAGCGCCAAGATACACACCGCGTACACCTTGTGAGACCTTCATTGCCTCTTTTAGCATCGGCTCTATCGGTGCTACTTCAACAATGCCGGTAACATTCGATACCGGAAATCCGTACTCTTTAACTGTCCAGTTAATTCCACTGAAGACAAATGGGAGCTTGCCACCCTTGAAGTGAGGTACGATTAAATGCTTCGCTGCGTTATCATCTGACGTGATCACCACATCCGGCTTCCAGCGCTCGATGATTTCTAACGAGGTCGCAACGGCTTTCTTGATTTCTTCGGGGCTTCGTAATCGCTTGGTGTCCATATCAAATTGCCGGATTTCACATTTTCCCGACAAAACACTACGCACTCCCTGTTCAACACCGTCTGACCAGGCATAGCCAGCATGGTAAGAAGATATGTATAAACACCTGGGCAGTTGCGTGGCTGCGTTTGCGACAATGCCCATTCCAACTGACAGCGCGATGGTAGTCGATAGAAAGAATGATTTAACACCTGTACTACAGCGTGTGTTCTTTAAGTTCATGGCGTGCCCTCGGGAATGGAGCAAAATGGAAAAGCTTCATGTACTCCAGTTAACGCCTGCCACCCTTATTCCTACATATGAATATTCATCAATTTGTGATTCTATATAGTCTTTTAGTTGTAGTTGTAGACCAAAGCGGCTCCACTGGCCAAAAGCACCAGCGAGATTAACTTCTTAAAAATCATCGGATCAATTTCATGATGGACCTTTCCGCCCGCATAGAGTCCAACCGCAAATGGCACGAAAGCCAGTGCCAGCAAACTCATCCATTCGACTCTAAGTAGACTCAGTCCAAATACATAGACAGCCATTCTGAAAAAACCGTCTATCAGAAAATAAAACGAGTAGTTTGCTCTAAATTCAGCTTTGCCTAATTGCCGCATCGAAAAATACATGGTGTACATCGGACCACCGGTGCCAAACAAGGTACCAACGAGGCCTCCGAGCAGACCAAATGGAGCAGCGACTATTGGCCCTCCTGTCAGAGAGGGCACAGGCATTAACTGATACAACGCAAAGCACATGACAAAAACTCCGAGCGCTACCGAAAGCGTCGATGTGTCTACATGGGTAAAGAAGTAAAGCGCCAGAGCAATGCCGACAAGAGTCGCAGGCAAAAGCGGCCACAAAACTTTCCAGTCGATATGTTTTCGACTCGACAATGCCTGCGCGCCAGATCCGATCAGATCAAGAAACACCACGAGCGGCACCACCGTTTTTAACGGATACATAAGAGTCAGTAGCGGTATCGCGATCAAACCTGAGCCGAACCCACAGATGCCTCGTACCAGATAAGCTATAAATACAACGACGCCACCGAGTACCAGATCTACGGCGCTATAATCCAGCACGCTCTACTGCATCTGTGCCGGCTTATTCCAGAGTCTTACCAAATGTCTTCCAGACGGCGACTCGTCACTTGTTTCGTCGTCCGTGAACTTCGCGCGAGCATGCGCTACCGTCCAGTTATTCACAAACTGAAATTCACCAGACTCAAGGCGAAATGGCTTACAGGCATTCTCCCCGAGCATGGCATCAATTTGCGTGAGCAGGTCAGCAAGCTGGTCTTTGATCGTGTCATCTGCAAGCTCATATCCCGTGCGGATATAGTCGGCATAGTGCCTGACCAGCGTACCGGTTGTTGTGGACTCTATAAGAGGCAACTCACTATAAGATGATTCAGTGCTCGTAAACTGCCCCATTCTATTCCATGGAACCGGCGTACTCATCAACTCGCCAAACCGGTCTTTATTTTGCTCAATTAGCGAACAGAGCGTTTGCTGAAGACTCGACACTTGACTGAAGCCACCTGTGGTTGCAGGTTGCAAACAGAATAAGGCGATCACGTTCGGCGGCACAGCAAACCACGGACCATCAGTATGAAACGGTTGCTCGACATTAGTTTTAGAACGTCTCGTAGTATTAGACGCTTGCGTCCCTTCATCAATCACGTCATACAGTAGCGTTCCTTTGATGTCCTGCGCCATCAAGGGTGCAATTAGGTTCGATAAAATGCCGGAAGCTCGTCGACTGACAGACCTTTCAAAAGATTCTACCGGGAATCGGCTCACTACTGCCACACCAGAGCCTTCAAACAGCGATCTCTTAATTTGCGTCACGATGTCAGCACAGGCTGAAAGATCCGACAACGGGATGTCCTGGAAATTACTGTCAGTCGATCTAATCGCAGCCTTCGCAAGCGCATCTATGTTTTGATCTGAGAGCCTGATCCGTTCCAAACTCTCGGAAGATCGCCACGCGGCCAGGTGATCATTACAAAATAAAGCCGATACTTGATTTGAATCTACGCTGTTGTACATCTCACTGCTCCTGAGTAATGTATTAACGTCTCAGGAACAATCCCTGGTCCCTGGGGCGACGCGATAATTTTACTGCCTGTCACTCCGGTGACATATCAAACTCTACCTGATCCACAGTCCATCTACTACCGATTTTTACACACTTGATTTAAAACTGACCTGCATGGCGCGAACAAACCTTAATTGCATGGAGCCTCGAATCAAAAAAAGCCCCAGTGGATGGGGCTTTCAAGGTAATACTTTACAGTTACGTCTATGGTGTTTTTTAAAACGGAATGTCATCATCAAAATTTATATCCGGCCCACCCGCTGCTGCAGGTTGCTTGGCAGCCGGTGCTTGTTGGGTGCGCTTTGAGCAGGCGGGTCCATCGGTGCAGTTGACTGAAAATCGCCGCCGCCACCTTTGCCACCAAGCATCTGCATCTCGTTGGCAACCACTTCTGTGGTGTATTTGTCCTGTCCATTCTGGTCTTGCCACTTCCGGGTTTGCAACCGCCCTTCCACATAGACCTGCGAACCTTTATTTAGGTACTGTTCAACAATCTCGGCCAAGCGATTAAAAAATACCACTCGGTGCCACTCTGTCTTTTCCTGACGCTGACCGGTATTTTTATCCATCCAGGATTCCGAGGTGGCAATACTGATGGTGGCGACGCGCGAGCCGGTTGTGGTTGCTCGTACTTCCGGATCATTGCCCAGA
Organism: uncultured Granulosicoccaceae bacterium; assembly: GCA_964593315.1. Classification (GTDB taxonomy): domain Bacteria; phylum Pseudomonadota; class Gammaproteobacteria; order Granulosicoccales; family Granulosicoccaceae. Next base: position 268 of record CAZQKJ010000263.1, on the reverse strand, counting down.
TTCCCGACCAGAATCACTTTGTTTACACCTCTAGCCATCACTTATCTCCCGATAAAATTCAAAAAAGCGTCCAGCGGTATCCATTCTCAGGCACTATCGCATTAACGCGTAACGGACCTATGATAAGTAAAATCACCGGCGCCGTCGCGTTAAATATGTTGGTGCGCAACGATATACTTCACTTGTTTAATCGCGGTGTTTCATATTTGCAAATTACTTCCAGACGCACGCCACTTACACAACGATGCTTTGGGTCCATTCTGCCCGG
>CAZQKJ010000262.1:0-5681 GCA_964593315.1 uncultured Granulosicoccaceae bacterium | reverse complement strand
ACACAGAGTCATTCAGAGCGGGTGTGAGTTTATATGGAGTAACCGACCTCACAGCGCTTGCATCCGATACGCACAAGTTTGAGTCACGCTATCTGGATAGTTTAATAGGGCCTTACCCGGAGCAGGAGGCGCTCTATCATCAAAGATCACCGATTAACAGTGCCGACTCAATCAACTCTCCGGTTCTTTTTCTACAAGGTCTGGACGACAAGGTAGTGCCACCCAGTCAGGCGGAAATGATGATTGAAGCGTTAAAGAAAAATAAAATACCAGTAGCCTATCTTCCGTTTGAAGGAGAGGCGCATGGATTTAGAAAGGCGGCCACAATTACCCGTGCTTTTGCTGCCGAGCTCTGGTTTTACGGCGAAGTGTTTGGATTTGAGCCAGATGAGGCGCCACAAGCGTTACAGTTCATATAGTGTTTTTCTGTTTCGGGATCATTGCACCATGTGTTGTAAACATCCATTTTCTGTTAGATTGATTTGCGCTTACGCGCTTTGCTTTGCTTTTTTAACGGCCTTGTATCGGTAGCAGTCAATCACATGGTCATTGACCATTCCTACTCCCTGCATGTAGGCATAGCAAATAGTTGCACCGATAAACTTAAAGCCGCGTTTCTTTAAATCTTTACTCATTTTCTCACTGATAGCTGTTTGGGCGGGTACCTGGCTGCTTTTTTTCCATTTGTTCTGGATCGGTTTGCCATCGACAAAGCCCCAGATATAGTTTGAAAAAGAGCCGAATTCTTCGCGTACGGCTTGTAGTGCAATAGCATTGCTTCGAACTGAGTATATTTTTAGTTTGTTACGTATGAGGCCTGTGTCAGTTAAGGCCTTTTCAAGTTTTTTATCACTCATACGTGCTACCCGATCCGGATCAAAATCAAGAAATACTTTTTTGTAACGGGCGCGTTTTTGTAAAACCACATGCCAGCTGACGCCCGCTTGAGCGCCTTCCAGTATTAGCATTTCAAACAGCTTTTGATCATCGAAGACGGGCACACCCCATTCTTCATCATGATAGGTTTTGTCTAATTCGTTACTTACGCACCAGGGGCAGCGCTTTTTTTTAGTCATCTTTTCCGTCATCTGGAATTTTACACAGAGCAAAGATTAGAGGGTTATTCTAAATCCAAAACCTCCAGCTCGTCATTTAATAAGATTTTGGATTATAAGGGTCGGTTTTTCAATGTGCCGGTTAGTTGGTGTGTTCAAAAACTAACCCCCTTTCCCTTTGTTGGTGTGAAATACCCTGATTGGCTTTTGAAATTGTACTTGGTTTATCTATCGGTAGTGTTGCTATGCTGTGGTCTTGGGGTGACAGATGTGCTTGGTTCAGCAACGCAGATATCGCCAAATAATGCATGCATGGTCGTTTCGACAGCCAGTGTTAGCATCAAATCTAACAGAAAATATGAAAATTTTGATTCGACCGAGTGTTTCGGGGCTTTTTCAATCGTTGCTACTGGCTTGTGCTTATGACTATCTTGAGAATTCATTGTTGTGCATGCACTCAGGCTGCAGGCTAATGCCACTGTCATTACTAGCGTGCGCATAGAAATTACTCCAGTAAAAATATGATTAATAAATGAATGTGAGGATTCTGGGCGAGTAGTGCGAATCAGGCGTCCAGGTATGCTACCGGTTAGGTATAATTTACTTTGAAGAAAGAACATAGGGGTAGCGTGGAGCTTGGCTTAAGAAGTAGGAAGTGCCGATGCCTAATGCTGCCCAGGTAGCAGTGGAAATCAACTCCTTACTACTATTGTGTCAGCAGATGTGTTCGCTTTGCTTTCCTGTGTAGAGGAGTAGTCGGATGGCGCGAAATTTGAGCTTTAAAGTGGACGACGCAACGAATAGGATAATGAGCTGCTATACGGACATCAGTGGGTTAGAGATAAGCCGGGTTTGGATTTGTTAGCTGGATTGCGTCTGTACAGCTGGCCGTAAACCATTGTTTTTGTATACCAGTACCCTATTGAAGGACACAGTTTTGGTTTGTGAAACGGGCTGGTGTAAGCTCTGGATGTTAGATCACGCGAAAGAGTATTGATGCGAAAAAATTGCACATTATGTACATCTACCCGCAGCATTGGTGTCTTCCTCAGTGCAATGTGTTTGTTAGCACTGTCCTCTGTGTCACAGGCGGAATCTCGGCAGGCGTTGGTAATTGGCAATAGTCTGTATAGTCCGGAATATCGACTTGCTACACCCTTGAATGACTCGACTGCAATAGCAACGAAGCTATCATCGATGGGGTATGAGATTCATGGCGGAGGCGCGTTACTTGACCTTGAGCTCGATGAGTTTAACGACGCAATAGATTCGTTTGTGAGGTCTATAGAAGACGGAGCATCGACGCTCATTTACTACGCAGGTCATGGTGCTGCCTCCCGTGGGACCAATTATTTGATTCCGATACTGCCTGCAGGGGTAAGACTTCGATCTGATAGTGATATCAGGGATCGCTCTATTTCATTGCAAGGTGTGCTGGAAAGAGTAGAGGGGCGCAACCCGAATGGCGTGAATGTGTTTTTTTTCGATGCCTGTCGAGATGCTCCGGTTGATTCAAGCACACGGTCGATCAATTTGACAGGGCTAACCAATCTCGACACTTCGATACAGCCTAGAGGGTCGTTCGTCGGATTTAGCACTGAGTACGGTAAGCTTGCTCTGGATGGTGACGATCCGACTGGAAATAGCCCATTTGCTAAAGCGGTATTGAATAGATTAGATAATGCGGCATCAGCACCGATCGAACTTTTTTATAAGGGAGTAACTGAAGAGGTTTATGAGGATACATCCGGGCAGCAGTTTCCCATCCAGGAATCAAAGCTCAGAGGAAGCCATTGTATTGTCGAGTGTCAGTCGATAACGAGTGGCGCATCTTCACAGAAATTTGGAACTTTGGTAGTTGATGCTAAGCCACTGGACGCTGAAGTGTGTTTTCGGATCGAAGACTGGACGTCCTGGAATTGTGGTCAACAATCTGTGTTGCCTTTAAATACGCCGGTAATGGTGAGAGTGTCAGCCAGAAATCATAAAACCTTTACACAAACAACACGGTTGCAGCAAGAGAGGCAGCAGCTGGCTGTACGCTTAGAAAAAAACAAGAGCCATACATGGAAGATAGTAGGGGGTGTTGCTGCTGCTGTCGCAGTCGGTCTTTTGCTTTCAAGTGACTCTAATGATGGCGATGAGCCGGATTCGTTTAGTTTGATACTGGTGCCTCCGCAATAACTTTTTTAATTGAATTGAAATTTTGTATTTTGCACCGTTTGCTGAGTCTGCTGACCTCCAATTTTTACTTGATTTAAAGAGTATTCTATTTGTATGCAATTAAGTAAACATCTCCATTTACTCGTTGTTGTTGGGTCCCTTATGTCCTGTGACAGCGCTCCGGATCAGCAGGTATCTTCAATAATGCTTGATAGCCCGTTTCGGGATCGTCAGATATTGAATATTGGAGATAATCCATTTCGCATAGAATTGTCAGTGAATGGAGGATCAGTACAAAATTTTGTTTTAGCGGCAGGACAACCCAACATCGTTGTAGAGGTTACAGGTGTACGACTTAACGAATCCAATAGTATAGATGTAAAATGGCTTGAGGTGCTGAACGGATTTGATGTAGAGCTGACAGAGCAATTTCAAACATTCATTGCCACAGGTAATGTAACCATCGATGCACAACACCAGTCAGAGCAGTTCGATTACGACGCTGATGGATCATCTAATTTTAGTGAGCGTGCTGCTGGCACATGCGTATGGTCTGCTATAGATACGTGCCTTAATGTTGGTCAGATAGATGCACCTTCAGACAGCGTAGCAACAACCGATTCCGGTATACCTGAGTCTTCGGATTTAGGTGATCAGGATTTCCCGGGGTTGAGTGATCTTGAACAGAGCTTTGACCTTGTTATTCCGCAGCCGTTTGTATTTGACTACGACAATGCACAAAACATCTTGCAGAACAGGGAAATCGACGAATGGTACACCTTCGATGCTGTACTACAGGAGCAAGCAAGTGGGATTGTTTGCGTTGTATTTCCGATGGGCCCCGTGCCGCTAAGCCTGCTCTTGCTAGCGGGCCCGGATGTTACTATCGACCCCGGGCGGTACTCCGCAGAGTTTGATGTAATGACCACCCGTGAGACTGTAGTGGGTTTCACACTCCCGAGCTTAACAAATAATTTTTTACCGATTATTGAGCAGCACGTTTATGTGACTCAGCAGTGGCGCACAATCCGAATTCCGTTCGAGCATAGTACGGAACGTGATTTCGCCGAGTATGGTTTTTTTGCGTTGATAAACCCAATGGAAACCACGTATTGCTTCGACAATTTTAGGCTTTATAAAGAACAATAGGGTGTGGTGTGAACCACATGCAGGCTATTACCTGTTCAACGAAATTAGATGGCTGCAGCCCGGAGGGCTTTGTTCTACTGCTTTTCAGGGAGCGGTGGGTGACACTCAGTGAAGATCCTGATCTTTTTGCTGAACCAGTACCCACGGTGCTACAGCAACACACCAGAATTGTGGTTTGTCTTGGGTCCATTCGCGTGCATCATCGTCACTGGCGCGGCGAATAGTTCCGGCATCGAGCCATTGCTGCATTTGATTTGAATCATCAATGGACATTGAGTGAGCTACTTTGACCAGATCAAGCCCTGCATCGACCCGAATGATCACCCCACGGGCGAAATGTTTTTCGAGCTCTTTCCATTCCAGTACACCGGTTTGCTGATTGATATCTTCCAGTATGGATTCAGGGGGTGGCTTGTCTGTGCTATCCAAAGTTTAAACCTACTCTGCGTTGCTGACTTTGGTTTGTAGTCTGTTGACAGCGGTCTGCAATTGCAAGTCTTTAGCGGCGATTAATGTGTCGGCGTTTTTCGGATGCTTTTTGCGCACACCCTCTTCAAGCAATGTTCTCTGGTAGGCCCTGGCTTCTTTAGAAATATTCAGTGATCCTGTTCTGCGAAACATGAAATCACTCTTTGTCGCCACGTAGACATCCGGTACGATCCCGGCGCTATGAATCAGCTGATGATCTGGTCTGCCGAACACTGCAATCGTTGTTCTAACAGCACCACCTAGCGGAGCCTGCAGATTGAACACCTTTTGCACCAGGCCTTTTCCGAACGACGGGCTGCCTATAATCAGGCCGCGGTTATAGGTCTGGATAGCGCCAGCTACGATCTCGGAAGACGACATGCTATCGCCATTGATCAATACTGCCAGTGGCAAGTCGGTGAGGTGATCGCCATGTCGTGGTAGCTGCTTAACCGCACCGGTTTTATATCTCTCACAGTAGATGTCCTGTTCTGTGCTGAACATTGAAACAATTGCGCGTGCCGCCCTGGTGGAGCCACCGGGGTTATCGCGCAGATCGAGAATAAAACTCTGAGCGCCTTCTTCAATCAGTGAAGTCAGCAGGGTAGCTACCCTTGTATGTGTTTTACTGCCAAAGCGGCTGATTTTAATCAAGCCAATATTACCTTCTATCATTTCAGCAGCAGCGTAGTGAAGTTCTACTGCAGACCGGATAACTGAAACTGTGTGTTCTTGTTGGTCGCGTAGAACTTGTATTGTGGCTGTAGAGTTTTCCGGTCCCTTGAGTGCTTTGACAATCTCGCCTGAATTTAATTTTTCCAGTGAATTTCCATCAACGCTGATCAG
>CAZQKJ010000261.1:0-5693 GCA_964593315.1 uncultured Granulosicoccaceae bacterium | reverse complement strand
AAATCAGGTAAGACACTGGTCAGGTCAAGATTGGCTTGCCAGAATGAATCAACGGTTCCTACATCTTTCCAGTAACTCTGTTCGCCACTCTGCTTGTCAAGAAAAGAGTAACCATAGACGTCATCAGTCTCGATGACTTTTGGAATAATATCTCTGCCAAAATCATGAGATGAGTCCGGATTTTTATGGTCCTCTATCAACTGCCTGACTAAAAACTCAACATCAAAAATATAAATACCCATTGACGCCAGAGAAACACCCGGCTTACCTTCAAGCTCTACGGGATTCTCAGGCTTTTCCTGAAACGCATCGATACGGCCATCGGCTGCCATACTCATCACACCAAAAGCAGACGCATCCTGCAAAGGCACTTCTATACAACCCACAGTGAGATCAGAATCCTGCGCCACGTGATACGCGAGCATAGGTCCATAATCCATTTTATAAACATGATCACCGGCCAGCACGATGACATGCTTGGGCCCCAGACTTCGAATGATATCAAGATTTTGAAATACCGCATCAGCAGTACCTTTATACCAAGAGTTCTCGTCAATTCGTTGCTGCGCCGGCAGCAACTCGATAAACGGACCAAAGTCACCACCTATCATGCCCCAGCCGCGTTGAATGTGCCGAATTAAAGAGTGCGCTTTATACTGGGTCAGCACTCCAACCCGACGAATACCCGAATTGAGACAGTTGGATAGTGGAAAATCAATGATGCGAAATTTTCCGCCGAAAGGCACTGCCGGCTTAGCTCGCCAATCAGTTAGATTTTCAAGCCGCGAGCCCCTGCCACCTGCCAGCACCAGCGCCATTGTGTCGCGTGTCAATCGACTGACGAAGCGCCCTGCAGGCGATGGATTCTGGTTATATACGTTTATTGTCATGGTAGCGTGCGAGAAACGGAGACTTAAATTTCGTAGCTGTTGTGAACCCTTGAACAGAAGTTGCTATTGTACAAGTAAACTGCAGACAAAGACTGTTCGCAATAAAGGGTCCAATCCTGCCAACCCACAGATCCTGACTGTATTTTTTCTGCACAACCGCAAGCGCATTCACTAGCCGGACCGACGCACGAGAAGAACACGACATGCCAGATACTCCGGATATTTCCATTGACGACCTGCCGACTGAGTTACTTTCAGAGTTGCAATTAGTCAGCGAAGCAAAACACCACAATCCGTTTTCCGTACTCGGCAAACATGGCAACACGATTCGCGTGTACCTGCCACATGCCGAAAGAGTCGAGCTGGAAATTGATCAATCAAGCACAGAGACTCACAAGGACTCAACTATTTTCAACCGCGTGCAAGGCACGGATGTCTTTATGATGCACGGCGAGCATTTGCCTGCAGACTACCGACTCAGGGTTTCAGATAAAAACGGCCATGTCGATGTGGCGGAAGATCCGTATCGTTTTGAACCCATGATAGGTGACATTGATATTCATCTTTTCGGTGAGGGAAACCACGAATATCTGTACGAAGTACTCGGTGCACATCAACGCATAGTGGGCAACGTAACCGGTATCTGCTTTGCGGTATGGGCGCCAAGCGCGGCGCGGGTCAGTGTGGTAGGTGAGTTCAACCATTGGGATGGAAGAGTCCATCCTATGCGCAGCCGTGGCTCAAGCGGCATTTGGGAACTCTTTATACCCGCAGCTAAAACCGGTCAGTGCTATAAATTTGAACTTCACACTCGTGATGGACACATAGTCGAGAAACAGGATCCATTTGCCAATGAGTTCGAATACAGACCCGCCACGGCCTGCCGGATTAACACCAGCCAATTTCAATGGAGTGACGAGGCATGGATTACAAACAGAAGCGCTAATCATTGGCTTAACACCCCATGCTCCATCTATGAAGTGCATCTGGGTTCATGGCAACGCACAGATGACAATGAATTCCTGAACTACAAAACGCTGGCTCATAAGCTTGTAGAGTATGTTCAATTCATGGGCTTCACTCATATTGAGTTACTCCCGATCACTGAACACCCGCTGGACGATTCATGGGGTTATCAAGTTACAGGCTACTTTGCACCAACCAGTCGCTTCGGCACACCGGATGACTTCAGGTACTTTGTCAATCACTGCCATGCTGCAGGCATAGGCGTTATTCTCGATTGGGTACCAGCACACTTTCCTCGCGATGCGTATAGCCTCGCACGATATGACGGGACTTGCCTTTACGAGCACGCGGATCCTCGCCAGGGAGAACATCGTGACTGGGGCACACTGATTTTCAACTATGGCCGCAATGAGGTGAGCAATTTTCTAATAGCATCAGCGCTTTATTGGCTTGAAGAATTTCATCTCGATGGCCTGCGGGTGGATGCAGTGGCATCAATGCTATATCTCGATTACTCACGAGAAGCAGATGACTGGTTACCGAACAAACACGGTGGACGCGAGAATCTAGAGGCAATCGAGTTCCTGCAAAAGCTGAACACGATATCTCAAACCAATGTACCCGGCTGCATCGTTATTGCTGAAGAAAGTACCTCCTGGCCACAAGTGTCACGCCCGACAGATCATGGTGGCCTTGGTTTTAGTATGAAATGGAACATGGGTTGGATGCACGACTCCCTCAGCTACATGAAATACGATCCCGCCTACCGCAAGCATCATCACGGTGAAATAACTTTTGGTTTGCTCTACGCATTTACCGAAAACTTTGTGCTGCCATTCAGTCATGATGAGGTGGTACATGGAAAAGGCTCTATGCTCACGCGCATGCCGGGAGACGATTGGCAGCAGTTTGCTAACCTGAGACTGCTATACACACTTCAGTTCACCTATCCGGGTAAAAAATTGTTGTTTCAGGGCCTTGAGTTTGCACAGAGAAAAGAATGGGATTTCAAGGCACCACTTGACTGGCATCTGGCAGATACACCATCACACCGCGGTGTAATGACTCTGGTATCTGAACTGAATAGGTTATACACAGACCATCCGGCACTGTACGAAATTGACTTCGATCAACCAGGTTTTGAATGGATCAATGCCAATGACAAGGATAACTCGATCTTAAGCTATTACCGCCATTCATCTGACTGCAAAGAGACACTTTTGGTATTGTTAAACTTCACTCCGGTACCACGCGACAACTACTGTATTGGTGTTGATAACACTGGCAGTTACATCGAGCTCTTTAACTCCGATAGCGATCAATACCACGGCAGCAACTTTGGTAACTGCGGAGCACTGGTAAGCTATCCCGAACCTTATGATGGCCGCAATAATACGCTTTCAGTTAAACTGCCCCCTCTGGGTGCTATTGTTCTAAAATACGTGTCCTCAGATGTGTAGAACAAACACAGATCACAACCACCACTCGGACCAACAATCGATTCACCGTGATTAGTCAGCAATTAAAAATATTATTTGCCTGTAGCGAGCTGACTCCCTGGATAAAAACAGGCGGTCTGGCAGACGTCTGTGGCAGTCTGCCGGCGGCTCTCAAAGAGGCAGGCAAAGATGTCCGTATCGTGCTACCCGGGTACCACTCCGTAGTACAGAACATTCCAGCTCCGGAATTCATCGGCTTAATAGAACTTCCGCTCGGCACAGTAACTCTCTGCCGCAGTGAGCTACAAGGCATCGAAGTACTACTGGTCAGCCATGAATCATTTACCAACAGGCCAGGCAACCCGTATATGTCGGATGCAGACCGACCCTGGGCCGACAATGCCAGACGCTTTGCGCTTTTTTCGCAAGCAGCCGTTGAGATAGCTAAAGATCGCACCGGTCTTGACTGGCAACCAGACATTGTCCATTGCCATGATTGGCAGACAGGGTTGGTACCCGCACTGCTAACTCTGGAAACAACCCGACCGGCCACTGTGTTCACCATTCACAATCTTGCCTATCAAGGCAATATCACCATGGCGATGTATCACGAACTCAACCTGCCGGAAGAACTCATCATTCAAGACGGATTAGAGTTCTGGGGACAGGCCAGCTTTATCAAAGGCGGAATTGGTTATGCCGATCGCATCAATACGGTCAGCCAGACCTATGCAAAAGAAATCACCAGTAAGGCGTTCGGCTGCGGAATGGAAGGTTTGCTGCAACATCGAGGCGACAAACTCAGTGGCATCTTAAACGGCGTTGACACACAGACCTGGAATCCGGCCACTGATACACACATTGCAAAAACCTACTCTCTCAACAGCATCGCTGATAAAGCCATCAACAAGGAAGATCTTCAAAAGTCTATTAATCTGACAGTTGATCCTGAAGCAATTGTGTTCGGCCTCATTAGCCGACTGGCAGTGCAAAAAGGCATTGATCTTATTGTTGATGCAATTGATAAACTTGAAGGCCAGAACTTCCAGCTTGCAGTCCTTGGTTCAGGGGACTCTGAGCTACAAGCAAAATTGCTCGCACTGAAAAAGAAACACCCGACGCGGGTTGCCATAGAGATTGGCTTCAACGAGACGCTTTCACATAAAATCGAAGCTGGGGCCGATGTATTTTTAATGCCATCTCGTTATGAGCCGTGCGGCTTAAACCAAATGTATAGTCATCGCTACGGGACATTGCCACTGGTGACCCGGGTGGGCGGCCTTGCCGATACGGTTATCGGACTGAAAGATGACCCGGATACAGCTAACGGCTTTGTGATTGATTCAGCCAATCCTGTTTTGCTATATCAAAAATTGACCGAGGCTACAGAGTTATTTCAATCGCATATAAAAGGTCTTAACACTACGGACCCATCCACCTGGAGAAAGATGCAACAGAATGCCATGCAGGCAAATTATAGCTGGCAGGAAAGTGCGCTTCGATACTGCGACCTGTACGCTGAAATTGTAAAGGTCAGCTGACCCTAAAAATAGACTGAGCTATAAAGAATCAAAAGCTTTGGTAAAGCCACGCAGTGAAATATTGATTTGAACCGGACCTGCGCCCTCGGCGGCAACCGTTACCGTAGCATTGGCGCCTCGCTTAAGCGATGTTATGACAGCTTCACTCAACGGCTCTCTGACCAGACAACCATGCTGTTGGCAGATTCTGTAGGGCGCACCTCGCTCTTCACCACCATCGATTTTCAGCCGTAATCCAAACTCCAGCAGCACACCCAGCGGTGTAATGATATCTGCTACAGCCGCAATCTCAACACCATCGATAACAGCGTCTTCGCCGTCTAATTTCCTGACCACAAACTCGATTGCAGGCGAGCCTTGAGGATCTTCACCGAGCTGAGTCATGGCACAAGATCCCGGGCCATCGGGACCGCATACCACACTCCAGTCACCCACCTTGGTCACATCAGGTGCAGAGGCAGCACCTGAACCTGCGCTGGCCGCAGGTGCCGCTTCGGTATCAGTCTCAAGATCACTGATTTTCTGTGCATGGACTGATGTTGCAGCAATGTTAGTCAGGAGAAGAAAAACTCCAACAATATGCTTTATGTTCACCTGTACTCCGGAAATGGATTCGTTTAAGAAGAGTCTGATTGTCTGATGAATCGATAGTTCAGTGTGGAACTCTGCCAACCTGTAAGCACTTCACCCTTGTCACATCGGGTGATAGGCACGCTTTGAGAGGGTTACTTGCTCATATCCCGCGCTTTCGAGATTTTTTGGTGGGCATGGCTTGATTAAATAATTCTACCAACTGATTAGTCATCACCCCGGCTAACTCGCTGACGTTACCAATGGTTGCAGCGCGCTTATAGTAC
>CAZQKJ010000260.1:0-5716 GCA_964593315.1 uncultured Granulosicoccaceae bacterium | reverse complement strand
GCCTCCTGCAACATATCGCCGATATTAACGATCATGTTGCCAAAATCACACGGCACTTCCAACCAGCTTCCGTCACGCGCCTTGACCTGCAAACCAGGTTCGTTGGCCGCCGGCAGAATGGTAATCAGGTTGATATCTTCATGCGCACTGGCACGTATGGCATCCGGTGTTTCATTACCGCTCAACGGTGGATAATGTAGTATGCGTAAAAGCGATTGCTGACTGCCTTCCATCATACGAGGCAGCGGCTCGCTGTAGTCGGCTTTTACCTCAACCGGACTATGAGATTCTATCCAGGATAACAAGGTACCGCCAAACTCACTGGCAAACTGATAGTAGCTTGTCAGCTCCGCTTTAAGTTCATCCGGACACCTGCCCCATGGATAGAAGTGGAAATACTCTTTTATATCTCTGACCAGCCGCCCTTTCGCAGCCTCTGCCTGTTGCGCCGGAAAAAAGCCATCAAACTTTTCAGCATCAAACAGGTAGTGATTTTTATCATCATCTGCAAAAAAGCTCAGCCAGTTTTTATAGATTGAATCGACTGCACTCTGAGACACAGGATGGTTTCGCAGAACACCAAACCCGGTTTCACGCAAAGACTCTACAAACCTTGCGGGAGCATCCGAATCTTTGAAATCGACTGTCTCGAGCTGTGACGCTGGCATGATGTAACCGACCGATACTTTAGCAGTGACCAGATTAACACACGCAAGCAGAACGGAGCTCACGCAAATTAATTACACTGAGATTAACCAATGCGCTAAACCCATGCTTAAGGTGAGCCGCCGTACCAGGCTACACCGCTACCGGTGCCGCGATAGCGCCATGCGACTGATAATCCGGCAGGTTCAAATGCTCAATTTTATAGTCAAACAAAGACTCTACCGACGAGTCAATATCGATTGATGCAAACGGCAGCGGAGATCGCTGCAATTGTTCTTGCGCCTGCTCAAGATGATTAAGGTATAAATGCACATCCATACCGAACCAGACAATCTCACCAGGCTTATAGCCACACTGGCGCGCTAAAAGATGCGTTACCAGTGCCAGATTGGCTATATTGAATCCCAGGCCCAGAAAGGCGTCAGCACTGCGCTGCACCACCGCACCATTTAATTGTCCGGTATTTTGATTGACATAAAACTGGTAGTGCTTGTGGCACGGCGGTAAGGCCATTTGATCAAGCTCGGCCACATTCCAGCCATCCCAAATAATTCTTCTTGATGTCGGGTTGTTTTTAAGACTATCGATGACTTGCTGCACCTGATCAATCTCTTTGCCATCAGTGGTTTTCCATTTTCGCCATTGACTGCCATAGACAGGACCAAGATCCCCCCACTGCTTCGCAAAAGCGTCATCTGCAAGTATTTTACTTTCAAAATCCTGCTGACTGATATCGGATCCACTGGCTTCACGATATTTCTTAAGTGGCCAGTCAGTCCAGATTTTCACATTCTGCTCTAACAACTCACGAATGTTGTCACCGCCAGAGAGCATCCAGAGCATTTCTTTAAAAGCGGTTGTCCAAAATACTTGTTTGGTTGTGAATACCGGAAAGCCGTCAGCAAGATCAAAGCGCATCTGGTGCCCGAATACTGCACGTGTGCCCACGCCGGTACGATCAACTCGCTCATCACCGCGATCAATCAACAGTTGCAACAAATCAAGATACTGTTGCTCCGGATGTGCTGTAAGGTCCGCTTGCATAATCCTTACGACTCTTTAGTAGCAGGCATATCACCACGCCGGTAGGCAAGCCAGATTAGAAATGCACCGAGTAATATCATGGGTACGCACAGCTGCTGTCCGCGTGTCATCCAGCTGAATGCCACAAAGCCAAGGTGGCTGTCAGGCTCTCTGAAGAATTCCACAAAAAAGCGGAAAATCCCGTAACAGAGTAAAAACATACCCGATACAGACATAGTCGGGCGCGGCTTGCGCGAGTAGATCCAGATAACCAAAAACAGTAAAACACCTTCCAGTGCAAACTGATACAACTGCGAGGGATGCCTTGGCAGATCACCTGCTCTTTGAAACGGAAACACCATACCCCAGGGCACATCCGTTACACGCCCCCACAACTCACCGTTTATAAAGTTACCGATACGCCCGGCACCCAGACCAATCGCCGTGACCGGAGCGACCATATCGGCGACTTCAAAAAATTTACGCTTGCGCCTGAGAGCAAAAATCCAGATCGCTACAATGACCCCGATAAAACCGCCGTGAAAAGACATGCCTCCCTGCCAGATTCGAAACAGCATAAGCGGATCTGACAAAAACGCCTGCGTATTATAAAACAGCACACTGCCGATCCGACCACCGAGTATCACACCGAGCGCACAGTAAAAAACCAGGTCAGCAAGATCATCTTTGCTGAACGGCAGATTGCGTCTTTTGGTGTGGATATTAGCCAGCACCCAGGCCGCCGCAAACCCGATCAGGTAGGTGATACCGTACCAGTGAATGGTAATGGGCCCCAGCGCTATAGCGACCGGATCAATATTGGGGTATTGCAGCATAGGTTCAGGTATCTGTTGGGTTAACTCAACGCCGGATTATAGCCTGCACCCATTGCAACACAAATGACCTGCTGACGACAATACAGCCACGAAAACCCGAAAGTGCTTATCTTATCAACCTGCCCATGATTGCCTTCAGATATTCAGTCTCGGGGATAGCCGCATGCACCGGGTGATCCGGCCCCTGCTGACCTCGACCCAATATCTGTAAACCACAACCGGCAGAACGGGCAGATTGCAGCATCACACGTTGCAGGTCAGTGCCAGTTAGATGATGCGAACAAGATGCAGACAACAGCAAACCGTTTTCATTCAATAATCGGCAGGCCAGAGAATTAATTTTTCGATACATCTCTGTGCCATTGCGCTTGTCTTTAGCACGCTGAATAAATGCAGGAGGATCAAGCACAATGACATCAAATTTGTCTTGCTCTCTCAGCTTCGACAGACACTCTGCCACATCACCTTTCATCACAGAGTATTGGTCTTCTTTAAAACCATTCAGCGCGGCATTGGCAAGTGCGCCATCTACCGCCGCTTGCGAACTATCAATCGCTACCACCTGACTGGCACCACCCGCCAAGGCATTGATGCCCCAGGCACCCAAATAACTAAAGGCATCGAGTACACGTTTGCCCTCACAATAAGGCGCCAGCATTTTACGATTCTCACGATGGTCAAAGAACCATCCGGTTTTTTGCCCGGTAGTAATGGGCACATCGTATTCCAATCCGTTTTCTTTAATTCGTATGGAGTCGGGCACTTCGCCAAAGACTTTTTCTTCTCTGGGCGCAAGGCCTTCAAGCTTGCGAACCGAGCTGTTACTACGCACAAGAATTCCTGCTGGCTTAACACACTCGACCAGCGCCGCGATAATCAGTTCTTCTATAGCCTGCATTCCCGCGGTACTGATTTGTACCACCAGAACGTCAGCAAACCGGTCGACTACGAGCCCCGGCAGCAGATCACCTTCACCGTGTACAAGCCGATAAGCTGGAAAATCATATAAGGTTTCTCGCAAGCGTAACGCCGCGTTAAGTCGTCGCTGTAGCAGATCTGTACTCAGCTCCTGCCCTTCACGAAAGCTATACACACGTGCACAAATTAACGAGTGCGGATTCACATAGGCATTACCACAAAACTTACCGCGTTGGGAATAGAGAGCCGCTGTTGCTCCCACCTCAAATTCTTTTAACGGTGTTTTTTTCCGATCAATTTCATTGCTGTAGACCCACAGGTGACCTGCATCCAACCTACGCTCTTCGTTCTTACCCAGCACAAGCCTGGGCAGTGCGTTTGACGAATGATTTTTGGGAGAATCAACTGACTCAGAATTTTCAGACACTTAAGGAGTGTTCCATTGCAGGTGGTATGTGGAAATACAACATTACCTGCATTTCCAGAAAACTGACGGATGCTGCGAAACATCGCAGAGAGGGGCTAAATCCCGATCAAATCTTGCTGCCAAGCCGGTGGTATGCGCTGCCATAGTACAACAATGGCGCATCGTCAGAGCGAATGTCTGCACCCACAACGAGCCCAATCAGAATTTTATGATCGCCGGCATCATGGCAATCGATGGTTTCGCACTGTAAACACATGGGGCAGTCGGCTATCACTGGAATTCCGTGCGATGACATTTCCCAGTCTGCCTGTTTAAATTTGTCACCTGGTGTCGCAAAGCGATTGGATAGATCATCCTGAGATTCCCCCAGAATATGCACCGCAAATTTTTTACAGCTTGCAAAGCTCTCATACTCGGACGCTTGGGTACCAGCGCTCCAGAGCACCATTGGCGGATCAAGCGACACCGAATTAAAACTACTGGCAGTCATACCCACCGGGTTTGCATCTGCGCCGATAGTAGTCACGATTGTTACGCCCGTGGCAAAATGTCCGAACGCTTGGCGGACCAGTTCAGAGTCTGGCGACATTGAGAGAAATCCTTGGCGGCTTTTTTAGCAAACAGAACTCGCCATTATAAAGTGCTTACACCTGGCAAACACGGGTTTGTTCGACCTTGCGACGTAATTGTCACATTGGCTCACAGGGGTAGCAAACCATGGCTTACAGACCCGACGCTGCAATTGGCACCACTGACCAAAGGCTCTTTACCTTATGAATCTTACGACCACCCCCAAACCGCCCTACTACGCTGTTATTTTTAGCAGCTTGCAGTCAGACGACACTGAAGGTTACGCTGAGATGGCTGAGAAAATGGAGGCACTGGCAAAACAACAGCCAGGCTACCTCGGGATAGAATCAGCACGCAGCGATATCGGAATTACGGTGTCTTACTGGCGCGACCTTGAATCCATCAGGGAATGGAAAAAACACGCTGAACATCTGGTTGCTCAAACTGCCGGTAGATCGCGCTGGTATACCGATTACACGGTGAGAATCGCACTGATTGAACGCGAATATTCGAAAAAGCGCTGAGGCCGGGCAGAATTCTACATGACTGCGTCGGTTGTGGATAAAGCCTTGCGAGCCACCAACAGGCAAATCGGAAACACCACACACCAAACCAAAAACATCAACAACAAGGTTAAAAGCTGCGGACTCTTGAGTGCAAACCCGGTTAACCGGGTTCCCGCAAGGTAGGTCAAGGCACCGGCAACACCGCCGACAAGTATGGCCGATGGCAGATGAGTCTGAAACCACTTCAAGCTATGATTCAGTGTGGTGGCGAACAAGGCCCAAAGAGACATCAGCCAAAGCGGTGGCCAAAGACTGTTATCAGGTGCGATCAATAATCCGGATCTAATCAACCCACTGTCAACCACTACGCCAAACAGTAACACTGCAATTATAAAATACAGCTCGCGCAGGTTGCCTGAGAAAAACTTCAAGTGGATCACAATAACCAGAACCGATACAGGTACCGCGATCACACTTCCGCCCAGCACACAAACAAGCCATGCAAGATTAAATGCTACTGCATTGTAGATCTTAGCTTTCATGCAATGCCGTCAATACACTTCCCGATAATCAGGCTTGGCACTCAGAATCTGACAGACACCAATCACACGCTCTCTGAATCCCCCCTCGCAGTAACACAGATAGTACATCCACATACGAATGAAGCGTTCATCAAAACCCATTGCGCGTATTCGATCAATATTCTCAGTGAAAGACTCACGCCAGAATTTCAGAGTCAGTGCATAGTCGCGAGTCAGGTCCTTTATACC
>CAZQKJ010000259.1:0-5732 GCA_964593315.1 uncultured Granulosicoccaceae bacterium | reverse complement strand
GAACACAACGCGACCCAGCTGGAACAAGCGGGTACTGAAAGAATAAAAAGTGTGCTTGGGCCCGAGTTCATGCAGAACGCATTGTTCTTTCACAGGCAGGCTGATGATCTTTGCTTATACGGTTGGTTGGCGTTGCCAACATTCTCGCGGAGTCAGGCTGACATGCAGTATTTTTATGTTAACGACCGCATGATCAGAGACAAAACGATAGCTCATGCAGTCAAACAGGCCTACAGCGATTTGATGTATCACGGTCGTCAGCCAGCCTATGTGATGTTTCTTGAAATGAATCCTCGAGAGGTAGACGTTAACGTTCACCCCGGTAAGCTTGAAGTGCGCTTTAGAGACAGTAGGCGATTGCACGGCTTTGTATCGACGGCTGTAAAGGATGCGCTGGCATCTGTATCTGCCGGTGCCACTGAAAGAGCTGATGCGATGGCATCGACTGCTACTCCTTCAATGGCTTTGTCTTCAGCCGGCAGTGCTGAATCCAAAGTACTGGAAACAGAATCTGCTGGACCTGGATGCGTCAATGCGAGATCGACTGCGCCGCGCGGTGGCTATGCCGAGTACTCAAAGCAAAATCATTTATCGCTGCCGGTTAAAGAGCATGGGGAAATTTATCGGGATCTGGTGGGTGTTCGATCGAGTGGAAAGCCTGACACAGGTGGCGGGTTAACGGCATCCAATCCGGATAGTGAAAGTCATGATCATGCAGCGATTCCACCGTTAGGCTTTGCTATGGCTCATTTGCACGGTGCTTTTATACTTTCACAAAGTGAGCGTGGCCTGGTGATGGTTGATGCGCATGCGGCACATGAACGTATCACCTATGAGCGCCTCAAAAACCAGTATGAGCAAGGTGGGGTACGTTCGCAGCCTTTGCTCATACCACTGACGGTACATGTGAGTGAGCAGGAAGTAACGCTTGCTGAAAAATACGCTGAGACACTGGCCAGTGTTGGTATGCAGGTGGATAACCGGGGTCATACACAGCTTTTGATTCGTACTATTCCGGTAGAGCTTCAGTCCGCTGATGCTGAGCAGTTGTTGCGTGATGTTTTATCAGATCTCGGTGAGCACGGGAGCAGCGAGCGCTTGCGTGAAGAAATTAACAAGTTATTGTCATCAATGGCGTGCCACGGTTCAGTCAGGGCGAATAGAAAACTCACTGTCACAGAGATGAATGCATTGCTGCGTTCAATGGAGAGCACACCGAATAGCGGCCAGTGCAATCATGGTCGGCCCACCTGGGTTGAGCTTAGCGTCAAGGAGTTAGATGACTTTTTTATGCGTGGCCGGTAAGTGCAGCACACAATATGACTGAAGCACTGTTACCGGTATTTTGTTTGTTGGGGCCTACTGCCTCGGGCAAGACCGCTGCATCGATTGAACTGGTAGAACGATATCCGATGGAGATCGTGAGTGTCGATAGCGCCCAGGTATATCGATTATTGAATATAGGCAGTGCCAAGCCTGATGCTGCGGAGCTTGCCAGAGCACCACATGCGTTAATCGATGTTGTTGATCCATGGGCTGCCTATTCGGTTGCACAATTTTTGGATGATGTTGTAGTCGAGATAAAACGTATTCATACCACTGGCAAGATTCCGCTGCTGGCCGGCGGTACCATGTTGTACTTTAGTAGTTTGTGGCGGGGAATGTCGGACCTGCCTACATCGGAGCCATCGGTGCGTAATCAGTTGCAAAACTTTGCGGACGATCATGGTCAGCAAGCGCTATATGAAAAACTCAAATCTGTGGATCCCGAAAGTGCTGAAAAAATTCACGCTAATGATCCACAGAGAATTATGCGTGCTCTTGAAGTTTTTGAAATTACCGGACAACCGCTGAGTCAGCTGCAAAGCAGGCGCAATCCTGTGAAGGAGTATGATTTTTATAATCTTGGGCTTTTCCCGGAAGATCGAGCCGTGCTGCACGCACGTATTGAACAGCGCTTTGATCTAATGCTTGAAGCAGGCTTCGAGGCGGAGGTTGAATCCCTGATGAACTTGCCGCAAATGCATAGCGAACTACCCTCTATGCGTTGTGTTGGTTATCGGCAGATGTGGCAGCACTTGTCTGGTGAGTATGATAGAAAAGCAATGACGGACCGTGCAGTGGCGGCAACCCGACAACTGGCAAAACGCCAGATTACCTGGTTGCGGAGTATGGATAACTGTAGGATGCTGGATCCGTTCGATAAATCGCTAGATTTGCAAGACGATAAACTGGAATCGTGGCTCACTGCGGGTCTGGCAAAGTTGGCGGCTAGCGAGTGATGCAATTGCCATTAAACAAAGGATGATGCCAATGGGGTTTTTAGTTGCTGTGTTCTTCGTGAGTATTGTCAGTATTTTTATCTGTCATACCATTGCAAAACGGCGTGGTCTTCGCCCTGTGTTCTGGGGTGTGATGGGGGGATTGTTTGGTCCGCTTGCGATTCCGTTTGTGTACCTTGCCAAGCCTGATCTCCCTTAAGCTGTAACAATGTCGTTGTGCCAAAGATAGTTGTGCTGTAGAAATTTGAATAATCTTAATCTTGTAAAACTATGCTCAAAATCATGAATAGCAAATCGCCACAACTTAAGTCTCTGGCCTGCCAGGTCGGCAATACACGTTTATGTGAATTGCAGCGTATTGGCAAGAATGATCGAGGCAACAGGCTGGCAGTCAAGCTTGAGGGAGATAACCCTGCAGGGTCAGTTAAAGATCGTCCGGCGATGAACATGATCACCGCGGCTGAGCAAAGGGGTGATATAAAGCCCGGTGATACGTTGATTGAAGCGACCAGTGGTAACACTGGTATCGCACTGGCAATGGCCGCTGCGATGCGCGGCTATAAAATGCGTTTGATCATGCCTGATAACATGAGTGCCGAACGCCGTCTGACCATGTCAGTCTATGGTGCCGAACTGATACCTGTGTCGGAAGAACAGGGTATGGAGTATGCGCGTGACCTCGCGTTGCAAATGGCACAGGACGGTGAAGGTATCGTATTGGATCAATTTGCCAATCCGGACAACCCTGCCGCTCACTATCAATCGACAGGGCCTGAATTGTGGGAGGGCACGATGCATCAAATTACCCACTTTGTGTCATCTATGGGTACTACCGGAACTATCATGGGAGTATCGCGTTACCTTAAAGAACAGAATCCCGATATCCGGATTATTGGGGCGCAGCCTAAAGAGGGTTCGAGCATTCCCGGTATCAGACGCTGGCCAGAGGCTTATCTGCCAAAAATCTATGAGCCTGAGCGTGTTGATGAAATAATTGATGTCAGTGAGGAAGAGGCTGAACACTTTGCCCGCGAGCTTGCGAAACTGGAAGGGATTTTCAGTGGTGTTTCATCGGGTGGCGCGCTAGCTGCAGCGCTAAGCATATCGGAGCGAGTGGAGAATAGTCTGATAGTGTCTATTGTCTGTGATCGTGGCGATCGGTATTTGTCTACGGGTGTTTTTGAGTCCTAGATTGGTACTGAGTAGACGCAGTTAATCGATTTGATTCATCGTGCACCGACTCACCTCTGTGTAACTCAATAGGGGTGAATAAATTCAAGTTGCTCACCACCGATCTCGATCACATCACCACCCGCCAACTTTACTTCAACCAGTGGTCCCAGCTCTTCGCCGTTATGTTTCATCGAGGCTTCGTTGTCGTTGACCTGGACAAAGTAGTAGCCGGTCGGTTTTTTTGCGATCGCACCCAGATCACCCCCCGGTTTGCCAACCGTGGTCACCGCTTTCTCCAGCATCATGACACTCCCGGCTTTTTTGCCAGATGCGACGCGGATAACGGCCTTTTGATCAATGGCCGGGGTGTAGGCGGGATCTACTATTGGCAAAATCTCTTCCAGCGGTGCGACGTTATTCGATTCTATATCGGCCAGTGTGACGGCATAGGTTTCTGAATAAGACATCGTGTAGCCACCGATAGAGATGTCGTCCAGGTGCACGAGAATGTAGCGATCAATTTTCTCACCATTCACCCAGGTGCCATTGGTGCTACTGGCATCTTCAATAATTACGCAGCCATTAGTATTGGTAATTCGCGCGTGATATCCGCTCACCGACACTTCAGGCAAGCACAGATCATTGTCGCTGCGACGACCAATGTTGGTAATGTCGTCAGCGAGTGCCAGGTAGCTGGTTTCACCTGTTTCGCTATGTATCAGTAGCTGTGGCATGACTAGAAGTTGAGCGACACCGTCGGTTAGATTGCAACCATGTAGACTAGCAACATTGCCGGTCTCTTAGAAGGTGTTGGAGATGTCGATCCGGTAGCCTTCAACGCTGAGGTAGCCGGGCGTGCCTGCCGGATGTATGCCAGATGCCCTGATAAAGATGCTTAACGGTAGAGCCAGATGCAGCTGTCAGGCGGATGGTCTGGTTGTGAGATACCAACAGGCGTTGGCCCAAAGTGGTTGCAGGCTCAGTAGGCGTTGGTTGGAATATGCAGTGTCTGGCCGGCAAACACCTCGCCTTTTTGCTGGAGTAATGTATTCCAGCGGATGATCTCGTCTGCACTCAATGCGAACTTTTCTGCAAGGCCTGCCAATGTGTCTGTGGGCCTTACCAGGTACTTGATCAGGTGTGCATCGTCAGAGGTGATTCGGGCGACGCGCAGTACCTCACCGATTCTAATGTTCTTGTCTTCCTCTTCCATGTCATTCCACTGCTGTAGAGTTTCGACATTGGTATCGAGTGCTTCGGCGATTTTCCATAAGCTGTCACCGGCTTTGACTTCATAGAGTTTATAACTGGTGTTTTCTGCTGAGGCTTCTGGAGAGGCAAGAGTTTTTTTGTTGGATGTGCTACTTGCGTTGTAGCGGAACTGTGAGGCAAGAAACTGCTCTGCGGAGTGTGGTTTACCCTTTAATTTTTGTAAGTGCTGGCGTAGCAGTGCTGCGACTTCTACCGGTACCAGTACGTTGTGTGGTCCGTTTGTCGGTGTTATTCCCTGATCGAAATTCGGGTTGAGGTCAGCTAGAATTTTGTACGGCAAATCAACCCAGTCGGCTACTTGCCGTATAGAGATTCGACGACCAATACTGACCGTTTCAATCTGCTTTCGATTGGCCATTATCGGCAGTGACAAGCCGTACTTGTCGGGTGTCCTGATAAGCTTGGTGGCTGCTATCAGTTTCGGTACATAGCGCATGGTTTCCTTTGGCAGTTTCAGGTTCCAGTAGTTGGGCTGATAATTCTTTGCCACTGCGCGGCGCATGGCTTTGCGTATGGTGGTGGGACCTGCGTTGTATGCGGCCAGTGCAAGGAGCCAATCGCCATCAAACATCTCGTGCAGATCCCTGAGGTATCTGAGTGCTGCATCAGTTGAGGCCACGACATCTTTGCGCTGATCATTTCCCTGATCGGTAGACAGGCCGTAGAAGTTTGCAGTTGAAGGAATGAATTGCCAGATGCCCATGGCGCTCTGACTAGAGTGTGCAACCGGATTGAAAGCACTTTCAATCAAAGGAAGCAGCGCAAGATCGGCTGGCATCTCTGCCTTTTCCAGATTTTCTAGAATGTAGTAAAGGTAGGGCCCCGCTTCGACCAGATTGTTGTGTAACGACGTGAGCCCGCCCTTGAGTGAGTCCACCTGGGTCTCGACTCGCTTGTTGGCAATCTCGGAGAATTCAAAACCTGACCATAGTCTCGGCCACAAGCTTTGCTCTGCCACTGGTTGTAAGGTACTCAGTTAACTGAGTACCTTACAACCAGTGGCAG
>CAZQKJ010000258.1:0-5744 GCA_964593315.1 uncultured Granulosicoccaceae bacterium | reverse complement strand
GTATAATAGCGTCACTCATAGAACCGGAGCGACTAACCCGTGCTATTGCAAAACACAGGTGTGACTCACAGCTCTAACGGAGCTACCGATGGGACGCTACTATTATCGCCCGCAGCCAGTGACGCTGTGTATCTGATCGATTATACAGGGTCAGAGATCCATCGCTGGTCAGTTGGCACTGGCCTCACCCACTGGAGTTATTTGCTCCCAAACGGCAACCTGTTTGTCAACGAGCGCTGCCAGGAGCCAGAAGGCGTCAAACTCACTGTCAGCGGCCTAATGCGAGAATATGACTGGCACGGAAAACTGGTTTGGGAACATCTTGATCCATGGCAACATCACGACGCACGACGCCTTGAAAATGGTCATGCCGTCTACCTTGCCTATACACCGCTAGCCGCCACAGATCAGGCACGAATCAAAGGTGGAATAATCGGCAGTGAATCTGATGGTGAGATATACGGCGAGTGCATTCGCGAAGTTGATGCTGACGGCCACGTTGTATGGGAATGGCATTTCTCGGAGTTTCCGGAAGATGAATTTCCCATTCATGTTAATGCCAATCGCTGGTCCCGGGGACATACCAATACGGTTTTTCCACTGCCTGATGGCAATTACCTCATCAGCTGCAAGACTCTCAATCTGGTTTTTATCCTGTGTAGAAAAACCAGTACCGTTATCTGGCACTATCAGAACGACGTCATGGGCGGTCAACACGATGCTCAGATGCTCGAGAACGGCAATATCCTGTTATTTGCCAACGGTGCTTACGCAGCAGATCTGCACGCCTCTGAAGTATGGGAGCTTTCAAAAGAAACCAAAGAGGTTGTCTGGCGTTACCAACAAAAGGATAACCCGCAGGCTTTTTTCTCACCTCATATTGGCGGGTGCCAAAGACTGGCTAGCGGCAATACATTGATTTGCGAAGGCGCTAAAGGCTGTGTATTCGAGGTAACCAGAGACAGTGATGTGGTGTGGGAATATGTCAGCCCCTACAGTCACCTTACGCCAAATTTTGGTTCGATCAACTGGCTATTCAGAGCCAGGCACTATGCATTTGACGCACTAGAGCTTCAGGGTCGAGTATAAACCCTGGCTGGCAATAGATGCACAGCAAGGACCGTCCAGGCGCGCAAAACAAACTCGCCTCACGTTGTTTCAACTAGCCATGAAGTGGCGCATGTAACCGGGTTTCACTGGTTATGATTCCTCCACGATTACCCACTTCAATAGAGCCATAGCGCTGCACAAAACATTCGGGTAGCTCGCGATCACCTTCAACAGACAACCACAGCCTTAGCATGTGCCTGCGTTGTGCCGGATCCTGCCAGTCCACAAATGCAGTCCTGTCATGCAGCTGGGAATGGTTGTACACAAACTGCATATCACCGGACTTCAGTTGCATACCAAAATGCAAAGATGGATCATTCGCCAGTGAGTCAAAAAGATCCAGCGCCTCACGGTGTTTGTCAGTTAATCTCGGGGCATCATCAAACCTTTGCGCACTCTCTATGTACTGCCGTTGATAAAATACTGTGAGATTATTCAGGTGCCAACTGAACACCGGAATCGTCATGAAGGGCATCGCACCTTCTGGCACTTCTCCACGCCGATCAGTGGCAACAGGTTCAAACAACAACGGGAGCAAGTCGGGTCGCCGCACCTTGAACTGATTGTAAATGCTCAACGCACTTACCAACAGCGATTCACCGCCTGATCGCGATGGCCTTAGGCACAACAACCCAACGACATCCGCACTGTCCGTATGAAAGCTCTGGCGCTCAGCAGTCTGATAGATTCGGGCATTAGGATCTGATGAACTCAATCCGGCATCGCGAACATGACCCAGTATATGACCACTGGCATTCTGCGAACGTGCAGCCCCGAGGTGGGCCCCAATACCACAGAAGATGCAGGCAGTGACTTCAATCGGGTAGTCACTCACCGGTAATCCCCGAATCACCTCTACCCCGTTACCGTATAACAGTTTTTGCTTCAGCGACTCCAGGTGCCGTGCAAAACCATGAAGTGCAAAGTCATTTTTGGTAATTTCACCAACATCTTTACCGGTTTCAAGATATCGCTTTGCGGACAACTCCAGCTCTGATACTTCATCACTGTTCAGGGCTCTAAGCCAGGTATCTGGATTATTACCAAGATCAGTTGCAACCCAGGCGGCTTCACCAGTAAAAGAAGCAGGCAGTTCTGTATTCATTGTTGGCGTTTGTTGATCCGGCTTATAGCGAGCTGGTATAAATTTATTCGGTCATTCAACAGCAATTCACCGGGCAGTAACTAATCTGGCCTGGCTTGAGAATTACTGTAAAACGAAGTTTGGAGAAAACCATGTTCGCACACTTCACGCAGGGAAGTAACAATCTTGCACAATCAATACGCTTCTACGATGCCCTACTTGCTCCGCTAGACATCACCCGCAGACCATCAGAAGATAATAGTGAAATAGTCTGCTATCAACACCCGGATAAGTCTGCACCTGGATTTTTTGTCGTCACGCCATTCAACAACAACCCTGCCACAGTGGGTAACGGCACAATGATCGCCTTTAGCGCCTCCAGCACCACACAGGTTGACAACTGCTATAGAAGCGGCATAGACAACGGTGGCACCAATGAAGGCTTACCCGGACCAAGACCTGAATACGATGAGCAATACTACGGCGCTTATCTGCGTGACCCGGACGGCAACAAAGTTCATATTGTCTACAGAGGTACTACTGCATAGCATCCTGTCTACTTACCACGCTCAAGGTGTACACCAACTATTTCCTCAGTAATTTTTGCCACCGTCTGGTTATCTGCATCAGGGTAACGGGTAATACCTGCCTGAAACATTTGCATAGCGATGGATGCGGTAAACAAGGGCACACCATGGGTACGTGCGAGATCCATACTGATAGTGAGATCTTTGTACATGGTACTGATATGACTGCCGGTATCTTGAAACTCACGATTTATAACATTACCCAACGCCGCATTGGTGATGCCACAGCCGGCGGCAGAGGTGCTGAATACGTTATACAGTTTTTCAGCATCAACGCCCGCTTTGGCAGCCAGCACCGATGCCTCAAACGTAGCACTAAAAATTGATCCGATTAAAGATTGCAAACAGCCCTTGACCGTCTGCCCGACGCCTGGCTCTATGCCCACGTGATGAATAGTGCCACTGACCGCTTGCAATACCTCATCCCACTTTTGC
Source organism: uncultured Granulosicoccaceae bacterium (assembly GCA_964593315.1). Taxonomy (GTDB): domain Bacteria; phylum Pseudomonadota; class Gammaproteobacteria; order Granulosicoccales; family Granulosicoccaceae. The sequence continues at coordinate 2,528 of CAZQKJ010000258.1, read as the reverse complement.
ATCACAGCATCAGGCGCACTTGCCATCAAGGTTAAAGTACCACCGTGAGCACCCGGTCTGCCGCCACTGACCGGTGTATCTATAAGCTCAAGCCCTGAACCTTCCAGCTGCTCCGCCACTTCAACAGCTTCTGTGGCATGGATAGTCGCGGTGATAATAATGGCACACCCAGACCTCATTGTGGTTTTGAGACCATCGACCACAGACTTTACCTGATCACCGTTCATTACCATGATGAACACAGCATCCGCACCATCACCCACTGCAGCAGCATTAGCCTTACTCTCACCACCTAACGCTTCAAATTCCTGCAGGCGTTCTTTGAGTAAATCATATCCGCGCACATTAAAACCCGCCGCTATTAGATTTTTAGCAAGCCCGGAACCCATATTACCCAGCCCGATAACGCCAATGGTTTTCATTATCAATTCGCCTATATACGTAGTGTCAGTTTAACCAAAACGACTATGTGCCTGTTCAAGCTTATGCCAGTCAAATTCAACACCAATACCCGGTGAGTCAGGCGCAATGGCCCTGTGGTCTTTAACCTGCAATGGCAGGACGGTGTATTGATCGATCGGGAACGAGTGCACTTCAAGCCAGCCCGAGTTGGATTGCGCCGACATCAAACTCACGTGTAGTTCTTGCATACCATGACTACAGACAGGTATACCGTAGTCTCTTGATCGTTCTGCCACCTGCAACCAACCGGTAATGCCTCCACAGTTGGAGGCATCTGGCTGAATGTAGGAAAGCGATGATTGCTCAAACGCAAAGTCAAACTCATATTGAGTGTGTAGATTTTCACCCATAGCAAGCGGCACGTTAGTCGCTTTTGCTATTGTTGCATACCCTTGATAGTTATCAGGGTCTATCGGCTCCTCAAACCAAAGAATATTATGCCTGGCAAATTCTTTCGCAGCGACAATAGCCTGGTCTACTGACATTGAATAGTTGGCATCCACCATAAAAGTCACATCAGGTCCAATCAGCTCCCGTACAGCTGCAACTCTTGCAATATCCTGCTCAAGCTCCGGCTGACCCACTTTAATTTTAACCCCGTTAAAACCACTTTCAAGATAGCCGCTGATGTTAGCCAGCAATTTATCCAGACTGAAATTGAGATCTATCCCTCCGCAGTAAGCATTACACGATGTCGCTGCACCACCCGCCATTTTCCATAGTGGCTGCTGCAGCTTTTTGCCACGGATATCCCACAACGCAATATCAAGTGCAGAAATCGCAAAAGATGCAATACCGCCTCTGCCAACATAATGGATGTGCCAGATCATCTCGTGGTATAGAGCGTCAATGTCATCGGCATCTCGACCAACGATGACAGGCGTCAGGTCATGCTCAAGCATAGCTAGGATGGCATAACCACCACGACCACCTGTGTAGGTGTAACCAGTACCTGTTAGTCCGTCATCCGTTTCAAGCGTGACAGTTATCAACTCAAAGTGCGTATGCGCTCCATGCTTTGCATCGACCAGCACTTCTTCCAGAGGCACATTAAACAGCCTCGCTTTGACTTTTGTTATTTTTGACAAAATTCCTCCTGATCATCGACCTGAGTACAGAGCGATGAAGAAATATTTTTGCAATGCAAAGACTACTTGTCAGCAACCTTTTTCTTTGCAAATGCTTTCTTTTTCGATCTTTTTTTGAATTTCTTTTTCCCCGGCGCTTTGGCCGTCACACCGCGCAGGACATTCACAGATCCGGAACTACTACCCTTTATCAACTCATGCAGTTGAGCGTGCAAGGGTTGCATGAAATCCGAGTATCTTGTTTCACTACGACTGATAGAATTTAGTGTCGCCTCCCAGTGCGCCGTCATGTCTGGCAAGGTGGCGGCTTCCGGCAGCGCTTTGATCAAACCCCTGCCAGCATCGGTTGCATGAATCTGCTTTCCCTGGCGCACCAGAAAACCCCGTCTGAACAACAGTTCTATAATACCGGCACGAGTTGCCTCTGTGCCAAGACCGTCAGTCTCTTTTAATATTTTTCGAATCTCCGCAGACGTAACAAATCGCGCAATACCTGTCATTGCCGCTAATAACGTAGCGTCGGTAAAGTAAGGTGGCGGTGTTGTTTTCTTTTCTATTAACTCACCGCGCTGGCACTGCAGTGGCTGTCCGACCTTAAGCATGGGCAGGGTTTTCTCCGTATCTTTGGTTTTATCGTGACGGAACAATACCTGCCATCCTTCTTTGAGGACCGTTTTCGCAGTGGCGACAAACAAACCACCCTCTATTAAGATTTCTACTCTGGTATCAGCATATTCATACACCGGATAAAACTGCGCAATGTATTGCCGAGCCACCAATCCATACACTTGTTGCTCAGCCTTGGACAAAACACTCACGTTAATTTTTTTCTGAGTGGGAATAATGGCATGGTGAGCCGTCACCTTCTTATCATTCCATGCGGGTGATTTGACACTACTGTCTGCTGCGTCAACTATGTTTGCACAGGATGGATCGTTACTTTTGATGGTATCAAGTATTGATTGCGCCTCTTTGTAG
>CAZQKJ010000257.1:0-5781 GCA_964593315.1 uncultured Granulosicoccaceae bacterium | reverse complement strand
TAAAAACTTGCGGAGCTCAAGCAACTTGTCTGCATTGGGGCCTTCATGGCTTCGATACAAACCGGGTATCTTGCGTTTACCGATATAACGGGCTGCTGATATGTTTGCCGCGATCATACATTCTTCAATTAACATGTGTGCGTCATTGCGTTCGACAGGCAAAATCTGATCGATTTTTTTCTGATCGTTAAAAACAATGCGGGTTTCATTGCTTTCAAATTCAATTGCACCGCGCTCGGCGCGTGCAATTCGCATAACCTTAAACAAGCGGTAAAGCACATCCAGATGCACACCGAGTGATCCAATCTTTTTCACGGCAGAATTTTGCGCTTTGGTGAGCTTTTTATCAGCGTCTTGTGCGGTCAGATAATCATAAACTTCGGTATAAGTTAATCTGGCATGGGAACGCATGGTTGCCGGATAAAATCGCGCACGCTTGATCTTGCCTGCATCGCTGATAGACATATCGCACACCATACACAGGCGATCAACCTCCGGATTCAGGGAACATAAGCCGTTCGATAAACTCTCTGGCAGCATCGGTACAACGCGCTGTGGAAAGTACACCGATGTACCGCGGTTATAGGCTTCAGTATCCAGCGCGGAGCCGGTAGTCACGTAGTGCGACACATCAGCAATGGCAACAACCAGCCTGAAGCCATTCGGTTTTGCCTCAGCGTAAACTGCATCATCAAAATCGCGTGCGTCTTCACCATCAATAGTCACTAACGGCATAGAGCGCAGATCACGCCGCTCACTGGCCACAGAAGCACTCACTTCCGTGCCAAAAGCACTACTCTCACTGACAACTTCATCGGGCCACTGATGCGGAATATCACGAGATCGAATAGCAATGTCGATCTCCATACCGGGTGATAAGTGCTCACCAAGAACTTCTATAACAGACGCAATGGCCGGATGGCGGTTAGTCGGCTGCTCAACTATCTCGGCCAGTACAATCTGGCCATCACTTGCATTACCGGTTTCATTAATCAAAATCTCTCTTGAGATTCTCTTATTGTCCGGCTGCAAAACGGCAACTCCTCGATTTAGCTGCAATCGTCCAACCAGGGTTTTAACCGCGCGTTCCAATACTTCTATTACCGCACCTTCCGCACGTCCTCTGCGATCAGTGCCCGTGATGTGCACTACAACCTTGTCGCCATCCATCACAGATCGCATCTGACGGGCTGCAAGGTATATGTCCTCACCACCGGTCTCATTGACCAGAAACCCGAAGCCGTCCGGGTGAGCCGATACACGACCACGAATCAAATTACTTTCATCGACCGGCAAAAATCCTCCGCGCCGGTTACGCACGATCTGGCCATCACGCACCATCGCACCCAGACGTCTGCCAAGCGCTTCATACTTTTCATCGCGCTCATCCATATTGAGCACTGCGGCAAATTGCTCTTGATTCAACGGCGTACCGGCCTGCACTAACTCTTCAATCAACTGCTCGCGACTGGCAATTTCAAAGGCGTACTGGCGTGGCTTATTCGGTAGCGCTTTAGCATCGCCACCGCTCTTTTTGTTTTCCTTTGCACTTGCCGGTGCAACCAGTGCCGGACGTGAGGACTTTCGGCGGCTGGTCTTTTTCTTTTTACTGACAGAGCTGCCGGACTTGCGGCGGGAGGTTTTCTTTTTACTGACAGAGGCTTTCTTTTTTCGAGCCATATTTGTCCTGATTATTTACTACTATTGTGAGCCATTAAGCTGGCTGTGAACCTTGTGAGCTGCGCCAGGTTGCGCTGAGTCACCAGTGACGTCAGTGATACCGGTGTGTGGTTCAGAAGTGCAGGCCTTACTGAGGCCTGTTAAAGAAGTGTGTGGTGCCGAGAAGAGGACTTGAACCTCCACGGGGATACCCCCACTAGCACCTGAAGCTAGCGCGTCTACCAATTCCGCCACCTCGGCAAGGTGATGCTGGTAAGCGCGGAACTATAGAAGCCTGCTTCGGTGATGTCAAACGCTACGCGATCTGCCGCATCCGACTAACGATAGGCAGATACAACCAACGCTGTGTTAGAACAACCGCCAAATGACTAACTGAACGGGTTTTCGAGCACCATGGTCTGCACGCGGTCAGGACCGGTCGACACCATGTGCACCGGTGTCCCGGTGAGCTCTGCGAGGCTTTGGATATAACTTTTGGCATTCTCAGGCAGCTGCTCCCATTCTGTCGCACCTTCAGTTGGCTCTTTCCAGCCAGGATACGACTCATAGACAGGAACACAGCGTGAAAACTGTTCTGCGCCAGTGGGCAGGTGCTTAACTGTCTGGCCATCGAGTTCATAGGCTACACAGACCTTGATCTCTTCAAGACCATCAAGCACATCAAGCTTGGTAATACATAAACCATTGATGCTGCTCAGCATGCCAGCGCGCCTGACGGCCACCGCATCAAACCACCCGCAGCGTCGCTTGCGTCCGGTGGTCGCGCCAAACTCATGACCGCGTTCACCCATATACTGCCCTGCTGCGTCATCGAGCTCGGTCGGAAACGGGCCCGACCCCACACGAGTGGTATAGGCTTTGGTAATCCCTAACACATAATCGATAGAACGCGGGCCAATCCCGCAACCGGTGGATGCAGATCCTGCGGTTGTGTTCGATGAGGTGACAAAGGGATAGGATCCGTGATCAACATCGAGCAATGTACCCTGCGCACCTTCAAGCAGAAGTTTGCCACCGTCTCGCTGCGCCTGGTCAAGGACTTCTGCACAGTCGATCACCATGTTCTTTAGCTGTTCTGCGTAACCCAGAAGCTCCTTGTAAATTTGGTCAGCATCAAGCGTGTCACTCTGGTACAAGCCTTTCAGCAGATAGTTGTGGAATTCGAGTGCTGCATTAAGCTTCTTATGCAGGACTTCAGGCTGAAAAAGATCGGCAACGCGTATAGCGCGACGCGCAGCTTTGTCTTCATAGGCAGGCCCGATGCCGCGGCCGGTCGTGCCAATTGCATCCTTATTCAAGGCACGCTCACGCGCCTGGTCTACAGCAATGTGATAAGGAGTGATCAGGACACTGGCATCACTTATTTTTATCCGGTCACGAACACTGACTCCGGCACTTTCAAGTGAATCAATCTCTTTAAACAGCGCTTCAAGCGACAGTACAACTCCATTGCCGATAACGCATTGCACCTCGGGGCGCATGATGCCCGAGGGAATCAAGTGCAGTACAGTTTTTTTGCCATCGATGACCAGTGTGTGACCGGCATTGTGACCGCCCTGATAACGCACCACGTGGGAGGCATTTTCAGTGAGCAGATCTACAATTTTTCCTTTGCCTTCGTCCCCCCACTGCGTACCAAGAACAACAACGTTGTTCGCCATGCTAAAGATTCTCCACAGACCACTTGCCTTCTTTTTTGACAATGGTGCGTTCACAAAAAGATCGGTCCAGACCCGCCAGGTCAAAAACCACAACTTCACCCTGTGCACGCAACTGTGAGACTGTCGTCTGTAGATCCGGGCACTGATCGGCCGGACATAGTATGGCGCGCTGACCTGCGGGTGTGCCGAATTGTTCGGCCAGCCGATCATACCCGATTAGTCGCATCAACTGTTTAAGATCTGCGCTGTATCCTGTGGCAGGTCGAGCACGCCCGAAACGCTCGCCAATGCCGTCATAGCGGCCACCTCGCGCTATTTCGGTACCGGAACCGGGTGTGTAGGCCGCGAATACAATGCCTGTGTGGTACTGGTAACCGCGAATCTCTGCAAGATCAAAATGCAAAGTAGCATTCAGTGGTAAAGACCCGAGTGAGTCACTTATCAGCTGCATTTCATCAAGCGCACCGGTAACAAGGTCACTCCCCAAAGCACTCAGTTCAGACCGCGCACGTTGTAATACCGACTCATCACCATTCATTAGGCATAGTCTGCATAATAAATTGGCGGTTTTTTCTTCAATGCCTTTTCGCGATGCAAACGATCCGATATCCGGTATCGCTTTGCGTTGCAACAAATCGAATAATTCTGCCTGGTCAAGATCGTTAAGACCGATCACATCACAGATACCTCGAAACACACCTACGTGCCCGAGATCGAGGTGAATGTCTTGAATAGCAGCGCAGCTCAGTGCAGATATCATGAGTCGGATAATTTCGACATCACTCTGCGTATCTTCGTGGCCAAATATTTCAGCGCCGATTTGCAATGGCGCACGATTTTTTTCCAGACCATCGGTTTCAGCCCGAACCACGGTACCAAGGTAAAACAGTCTGGATACATCAGTACTGCACATCTGATGAGCATCAATGCGCGCTACCTGCGGTGTCATATCAGCACGCACACCCATCATCTGACCACTCAAGGGATCAGCAACTTTTAGCGTTTGTCTTTCAAAGTCGCGACCAGTGCCAGACAGCAATGAGTCTAGAAACTCGACCACCGGCGGCTCTACAGGAAGGTAGCCCCAGCCAATATGCATGTCATAAATAGCACGGCGCAACCATTCTACTGCGCGCGCCTGCTGCGGCAGCATTTCATCCATACCGTCCGGCAGACGCCAAAGCGTTTGCGAGTTATCAGATTTCATCAAGTAACCAGGTATAACGCAATCGCACCCAACACCATACAACCCAAACCGGCATAACGAATGGCGCTATCCGGTAACGTACCAAACTGCAAGGCGGCTCGTTTACAAGTAGACGGGCTTGCCGCAAGTATAAAACCCTCAATGACAATCACGAGTGCAATTGCCGTGAGCACTTCAGACATTGCTATTGGGACTCAGTACCATTGAAGTACTTAAAGAACTGGGAATCAGGCTTTATAAGTAGCACGTCGTTAGCGCCAGTAAACGTGGTTTTATACGCATTCAAACTACGGTACAAACCATAGAAGTCAGGGTCCTTACCGTAGGCACTTGCGTATACTTCAGCAGCGCTGGCGTCTGCCTCACCACGAATCTGCTGCGATTCGTTATAGGCTTCAGCAACGATTACAGAGCGCTGTCTGTCAGCATCAGCTTCAATACCGGCGGCTGTTTCGCGACCTTTACTGCGAAAGTCACGGGCTGCCTTACCACGCTCTTCTACCATTCGGCTAAATACCGAGGCGCGTACTTCATCGGGTAACTCGACCTTTTTGATACGCACATCAATTACTTCAACGCCCAGTGATTGCCCCGCTTGCTTGTCTACCGCCACACGCGCTTCACGCATAATTTCCAGGCGTTCGCCATAGATCACGTCAGTAATAGTACGTTTAGCAATGGCATCTTTAATTCCCTCACTCAGAAACTGATTCATCAGACGCTCGGCGTTTCGTATGTCTCCGCCGGTAGCCTTAAAGTACTCAGTGGTTGAGGCAATTCGCCACTTCACAAATGAGTCAACAATTACTCGCTTCTTTTCACTGGTCAACAAGCTTTCAGCTTCTGTGTCGATGTTGAGTATGCGTGAATCAAAGCGGTGGATCGTATTGGCAAATGGCCATTTAAAGTGCAGGCCGGGGCCGTACTCCTGGTCTTCAATTTCACCAAGAAACAACTTGATGGCGCGTTGTCTTTCATCGACTACGAAAAAAGGTGCAATGGTGCTGTTAACCGAAAAAGCGAACAGAATCACCACAATCGCAATGAGTATTCCCTTCAACATTAGTTTGATCCTCGTGAACGAAGTCGGTTGTTGGTGGTTGTGCGAGCCGGAGTCGTGTTAACCGGTGGGGTGATAAATTCATTTGGTGTTTGTGCAGGCTGATTGCCAGCACCGCCGGCACCACCACTACCCATCAACTTATCCAATGGTAGATACATAAGGTTGTTACC
>CAZQKJ010000256.1:0-5781 GCA_964593315.1 uncultured Granulosicoccaceae bacterium | reverse complement strand
CAGCGTATATCAGGTATTGCAGGTCATAGCGATGGTGCTGCATCGCAGCTTCCAGCGCTTCTGCACCGTAATCTGCAGACTCATATCCAAGATGATTGGATTTGTAGTCGGCAATATACCAGCGATCTTCATAACGAAAAGTCAGATCGATAAAGCCTTTCATGTAGCCATCAAGGCGATCAAACACCAGATCATCCTCCGCCCCGATGACTTGGTAATCGCGCAACAGGGTAACCAGTTTGTCTGCCTGCAGAGATTCTACCGGAAAGTGAAATTCCATCTCATCCAAACGATCTTTTCTGTCCAGTCCTGCAAGTGCAAAACCATTCTCAATCAGAGGCGTATCCAGTGTGTTACGCACCAACTGACACAACGCCGGGGCCCATTGACTATCTATACCATGGGCTCGTAGTTGCTTCTCAGCATGGCTATGGAGATACTGATTATCGGAGTTAACAAAATCCAGGTGTTCAAATACTGCGTGAACAAGGGTTCCGGGATCTGCCCCGCGCGGGAAGTGATACGGGCTGTTATAGTCAACCGTTTCAGGACGGTTTACCGGAACATCCACGGCATCGTAATCCGGTTCTTCACTGGCTATTTGCTCACTGACTGTTTGTTCATTAGCCGTTTGTTCATGGGCCGCTTGTTCATTGGTATGCGTGGCGCCCCGAGCAATCGCAGTATAACTCCCTACCCGCCAACTGGACTTAACATACCGTTTTGCAGCACGTGCCTGTAGCGTATGGTGATCTCCCCTCACAACAGACAATGGTTTCTGGACAGCGAGTGATTCGGATATCGCTATATCCTTACAGCTATCAACCAGCCTCGCCAATGCGTCCTGAATGAGTGGCTGGCTGTCTTCGGTTTTTTGCCCTGAACCTAAAGACAATCCAAGCAACTTCCAGAGTGCAGCGCGATGTGCATGCTTGTTCGCACTAACACCGACCCAACAACTTTGTTCCGCACGAGTCAAAGCTACATACAGCGTTCGCAGGGATTCATCCTCGTCTGATTGATCTGCCTCATTCAAGCGTTGCTCAAGTTGTTCACTACCAACATCCATTCGTGGCTGACCGTTATCGGTGAATGCCACAGCATCACGCTTGCCTCTTTCCTGATAACCACCGATGCCGACGAAAGGCAACATCACAACCGGATACTGCAAGCCCTTGGACTTGTGTACTGTCACAATCTGAACCAATGACTCATCGCTTTCAAGACGTAGTTGCAGAGATTCATCGGTGCTTTGCTCACGCCATCGCTGTGCCGCTTTAATCAGTGCTGGTAACTCCGGCTGATCTTGCCAGGCAACTTGCAGGACATCGGCAAGGTGTAAATAGTTACCAAGAATCCGGTCTACACCACGCACCTTTGAGGCAACCGTACCCAACGACTTTACACGACTATCAAACAACGCCATAAAGCACAGTATCGCAGCCTGTGGTCCAGACTGACGACACTGCTCTCGACATCTCTGCACCGCACCTTCAACTGTTTGCCAGGCAACTGCATCTTCACGCTGTTGTAAAAGCTCTGTAGCGCTGTAACCACCCAGCGGTGATACCAGTACACGACTCAGGCTTCTACTGTCTCCGGGCTTTGCCAGCACCCGCAGCAAGGCCAGTACATCAAGTGCCTCAGGACTTAGGAACACACTCTCACGAGATTGCGTTGCACTGGCCACACCCAGTGCCAGCAGTGCCTGACGAACAGCTTGTGCCTGCGGGTGAGTCCGCACCAGGATTGCGATGTCCCTGGCCTGAACCGGCACACTGCCAAGTGTGGCATTACCTTCAGTTAATAACCAAACAACACGCTGTGCGCAGCGCGCGGCAAGAGCCGCCACAGTGACAGGCATATTGGGTAACTTATCAGTGCCAACATCTACATAGTCGAACTGCAAAGGCGCTAAAGTCTCACCCTTAACTGTGAGAGCACGCCCTTCTGCGCGCCCACCAGCTGTGACCGTCTGGTAGTGGATTCCAGTACTGCCAAACGGCTTATCAGATTGGCTGTACAAACGATTGAGTGCGTTAATAAGTCGTTCTGACGAGCGCCAGTTGTTATCAAGCGCGTGCCGATTATCTGTGGTCTCACCGGCACGCAGATACATATTGACATCGGCACCGCGAAAGCCATAGATTGATTGCTTCGGATCACCAATTAAGTACAACGCAGAGCTTGAGTCTGCATTCATGGGGAAAAGTTTATCGAAGATTTCAAATTGAATTCGATCGGTATCCTGGAACTCGTCAATCAGTGCTACCGGATAACGCGCGCGCAACAAACTGGTTAAACGATCACCGTTATCCCCATACAGCACAGAGTGCAATTGCAATAACAAATCATCAAAGGTGCGTTGACGGGATAACAACTTTCGTTGCGTAAGCTCGCGACCAATCACCTGCTGAGCATTTAACTGCAAGGCCACCAATCGCTGTAACTTCAGTTCATTGTATGTTGTGAGCAGCGAATCTATCTGATCACCAACGGATGCCTGCAGTGGCTCTTTGTTCTTTTTTGTCGACTCGTGTATTGAGCGATTACCCAACAAGGATATTCGCTGATGAACGCTTTCCGGTGTAGCCTCTTGAATCACTATTGACTCTATATAATCACACGCTTCAGAAACGGCTTCAGGTGTATAGGTATTTGAACCGGTTGTCTTGGTGATGAGTTTATTTTGCACCCCTGCCAGCACCTGCTTGGACCAGGTTTCACCTGCCGATGCCCAGCCCGCAACCAGCCTCTGCCAGGCGGCCTCGTAGTCCCTTTGTGTTTTCTGCATCTGTTCTTCGGTAAACTGCGGGATCAGCTTTCCCGAAGGATCAGTCAACACCGGTGTCAATCGATTAAGAATAGCTGCCGGACTGCGCCAGGCTTTGGGAATTAACTCAGTATCAGCGGCGGACAGTGGCGTAATATTCTCTCGCCACCAGGCTTGTGCTGCCTGAAGCTTTAGCGCTTCTACATCTGCTTGTAGTTCTGCATCAAACAGTTCACCACTTTCAAATGCCTGCTCACGCAACACCCGGTCGCAAAAGCCGTGAATGGTAAAAATGGCAGCCTGATCCATACATTGACAGGCAAGCTCCAGTCTTGCTCTGGTGTCAGATTTTCCACTATGTGGTTCAAGCACCTCATGCAATGTGGCATCAGCATCTGCCGGTGATTCACCATCGAGTACCTGTAGCGCCACAGTTATTCTTGAACGCAGCCTGGCACGCAGTTCTTCTGTTGCCGCATTGGTGAATGTGACCACCAGAATTTCCTCGACAAGAGGTGGCTTGGATTGCTCATTCTTGTATTGCTCATCGTCGATGAGCAGACGCAGGTACAAGTTGGCAACGGTAAAGGTTTTACCGGTACCGGCACTGGCTTCAATCAGATGCCGCCCCTGTAACGGCAAGCTGGCAGCATTAAGGGCTGTGCTCATACTTTTAAACCCTCATCACCTAACAAACGGTGAGCCCAGTCGAGCACATCTTCTCTTTCCAGAATCTCGTTTACGTTGGTGTACAACAGTTGCACTGTTTCCTCTTCACTCTCGGCAGGGCCTGCACGTTGTGAACTTAAAGGTAACCATACACTCTCAGCTTTTCCTGAAACGGCTCCCGCCATGGCAGCACTGGTTTTGGGAAAAAACGGCAGTGCACGTTGCTGCCCTTGATTAAAGCCATCAAACCAGGGTTGCAGTTTGAGCAATGCCTCCTGCTGGTCAACCGCAGCAATGGCACGCTCCTTAATTGCGCGATCCTTATCTCTGGTTAGTAACAGTGACGCACCGGTCAACACACCTGCCGCACTTCCAATCAGGTGCGACAACCACAAGGCACACAGATGACTGCCTTTGAGAGCCGAGTTGTGATGGTGCACCAACCCAACAACATCATTAGAGAAGTTGAAAGCCTGGCGCAGCCGCCCCTGGAGTTGCTGTTCACCCACAGTTATATCAATATCTAAAACAGGAATAGCGCTAAGCTCATACGACCGTATCTTGTCAACCATAGTCACAGCTTCATTAAAGACCGTTTCAAAAGCTATCTCACCAAGGCCGCCATGCGGTAACGCACCTGTCTGTTGAAGATATGCATTGGCCTGCGCTTTTTCGAACGTCGGATTGTGCAGCAATACCGCAGTTAACTCAGTCCCCAGCTGATAATTCTCCAGCGCATTGATATCAAAAGGCTCGGCATCTTGAGGTTCCTGCTCTTCACGCCACAAGGCTATGCCAAGTACACGACGGCAATACCAGCCAGACGGATTGCGCCAGAATTGCAGAAAGTCATCAACGGAAATTTGTGCTTCAGGCTCACGTGCGATACCCGTGTCATTGAGCGTGACAACGGCGGGAGTCGTTTCAGGCGGTGCCCACTCATCGGCAAAAGTATGCAATGACGGATCTTGCCGGTTAAACAACCGCGGCGAGAATGGCTGCAACGGATGCGATACACAGCGCGCTGGCTGATCAGGATGACGCTTATTAAGGTAGTCGCGCAGCTCTGAAACCAGAACAGAAGGTTCACGCGGTGAGTTATCCGAACTATCCCGATAGATCCACGACAAATATAACTCATCACGCGCTGACAACAAGGCCTCAAGAAATAGATACCGATCATCATCGCGTACCGACCGATCACCGGGTAACGGCTTCTTTGCTATTAAATCAAAACCAAAGTTCGGACGTTGCCGTGGGAAATCACTGTCGTTAAGGCCAAGCATGCACACTATCCGGAACGGCACAGATCGCAGCGGTACAAGTGAGCTGAAAGTAACCCGACCGGTCAAATAACGATGATTCTTTCTTTGCGCACCGGCCAGAGCGCCACGTAAAATTTCAGCAAAAGTTGCGTGACTCATGACATCGGTGTGACGTGCGCTGGTGGCATCGGTCTCGATTTCAATCAGCATTTCACGTAACTGGCTGAGTGCATTGGTTTCGGCTTCGTCCGGTGACAGAAAGCGGCTAATCATGTCGTTGATCAGATCCACCCAATCAGATGGCGAACGCGGCTCCGTTAATTTTGCACATGTATCTTTAAGGTCAGTCAACAAATCCAGTAACTGACTTAATAGCTCTGCCTGATGCCCTTCTATCAGGGTACTCGGCAGTGTATTACCGACCGCGCCACTACCTGCAGGCATTGCACGCCCGAGCAGTAACCGCCGCAAACCAAAGTCCCAGCTGTGCGGAGCCGCTGCAGATTGGTTGAGTATGGTGCTGTGCCCTCCGGCAAAGGTTCTTCGCACACCGGATTCTTGTAACCACTCACTGATTGTCCTGAGCCCGTTATCATCAAATCCATAGCGACGCGCTATCGCAGGCTCTGCAGCAAAACCCAGCACACCGGTTGCTTCAAATTCAAAGCCTGGTAGTTCGAACAAGCGCTGCACACAGTCAACGATTCTCGATACTTGCACAAGGGCTCTGTCCGCTATAGACCAGGGTATGTAGCGATTCTGATCCGGCTTGTCCGGGTCATTGCCAACACTGCCAAAAACCGCTTCTATAACCGGGGCATATCGATTGATATCAGGCACCATCACAATGACATCAGCGGGTGTTAGCGTGTGGTCTGCATTGAATCGATCCAATAGCCTGTCGTGCAATGCCTGTATTTCACGCATCGGGTTATAGCACTGGTGCAATTGAATGGTTTCATCTTCCGCACCCGCAACTGTATCCCCAAAATTCAACTCTCCCTGACCTGACTCGGTAAAGACAGGCCCGTGCCGTATACTTGACTCGTAGGGATGCAACAGATCGGCTTGCAC
>CAZQKJ010000255.1:0-5783 GCA_964593315.1 uncultured Granulosicoccaceae bacterium | reverse complement strand
ACACCGTCTCGCAGCTGTTCTGCCTTACGCGCTATCGCTCGCTGCCCAGGTACCCGTACCGGCTTGTTTGAGTCTACCGGTTTATTACTCACACTACGATCAACCAGCCACTGCATTTGGCGTTCAAACTCTGCTACACCTCCGAAAGCATCGCAATCAGTCAATTGCAAATATACCGTGGCACCCCATTGTTGCGGCTTATCTATACGACCATACCCGGTCAGCCCGCCTGTCATCGATTCGACAAATAATGCCAGTGAAAATCCTTTGTGGCCGGCCTCGACACCACCCAGTGGCATCAGAGTGCCAGGTGGATCATCCTCTAGTACCGCAGGGTCTGTTGTAGGGTTACCGTTCGCATCGAGCCACCACTTGTGTGCACCTTGCTCACCGTTATTGTGCAATCTGCTTGTCATACCGTTGGTAGTGATAGACGCAGAGATATCAATCATTATGGGTCCGTTTGATGCGGGTATACCGTAACTCATGGGATTAGGAGTCACGAGTGCTTCAGTGCCACCAAATGGCGCCACGCTTGCCACGGAAGGATCACTGCACATTAACTGCACCATAAAGCCCTCGCGAGCTGCTTGTTCCAAATAGGCGGCCAGTGCTGCTATATGGCCGCTCTTTCTAATGGCAAGTGTCGCCGTGCCGTTTTCCCGGGCCGCGGTCCGCGCCCAGTCCAGTCCTCGGCGTACCAGATATGGGCCAGGCAGATAACCGCCATCCCATACTGCAACTGCTGGTCGCTGGGTAACAATGTCTATCTCTCCGCTACCCCGCATCTGTCCCTTTTTCAGTACATTAATGTAGGGAGTCAGCAGGGCGAGGCCGTGTGTATCGTGACCGTAAAGATCACCCTCAACTAAAACCTCTGCGACATCCTGCGCCATCTCTAGCTGCATACCGCTGGACTTCAATGCCCTTGCTGCAAACGTTACTAGCGAACTGGCCTGGAATTTCTCTTTCATAAAAAAGCTCTTTTATGTGTGATTAAACCGGACACTAAAAGCACCAGGTCTTTTGTGCAGGCTTACTTGTCAGGAATTAGATATTGATTCCACCGTAAAGATATCCGCTCAATACCAGCACATGATATCCTGACAGCCAATATTACTGCCTGGGAATATCAGTTAATAGGACTATTTTCATCTGCTATGCGGTGATCCCGGGGTCAACTGCGGACTGGCCGGCTCGAGACCGGTATTTTTCCATCGGTAGAACTCATTAGCTTCACCGCTTAGCTCAAGTCGTTAACTCTTAAAAAAAGGGTGAGTGAAACTAGAGATACCTACATTTTTGATAAAACCCAAAACGCGGTCGTACTTTAGGTAAAACCGGGATCTTGAATCAGGCAATGGGGGCTGTATCTTATCAGTGCTGTTTTTGCGTTGAGGTACAGGCAATTGCTGTCTGGTGACGCTCCTCAAAACGCAAAAATATTTTTTACTTTATCAACGTGTTAACGGATAAGGGTAGGTGATTCAGGATCCGTTTGTTCGCACATCTCTTTCGTATGGCTGTGGTAGTTCTGGTCGAAGTACCCAAGCCTGTATAGACATCTGCGTGTTACTGAGGATCGAGTAAGTCTATGAAATGATGAAAAACGGATTGGTAGTGATCCTACCAATCCGTACGTACTTCTATGTTTGCGGTTAACTAATTGCCGCTTTGAACAGATTTTCTATTACATCTTTATTTGTTTGCGCCACCACTCGGGCGACTTCTTCACCACCGCTGAACATCACAAGCGTTGATCGTCTTGGCACATTCAAATCTTTGGTCACGGAAGACTTTCTATAGGTATCCCAATCTGCACGAAGAATGGGAATGTCTGAATACTCGGGTTTAGCTATTAACGCACTCACGGTACGTTCTTGACTACCACAAGTAGATCACCAGTCAGATAGGAAGCCTACCAAAAAGGGCTTGCCGCTCTTCAGCATCTCTGAATATAGCTCAGGGGTGAACTCCACAAAGCCTTCCCGCGCTGATGCCGGACTAAAAGCAGCTGCAGCCGCAACTCCCGCACCGAGTTTCAATACATCACGTCGTTTCATCATATGATATTTCCAATATTAAAATTTATAATTATATCGCGGCATCTCTATTGAATACTAATTGCGGATGCCACCACAACACTACCAGCCAGTAAGGTGCCAATTAACCTTTACTTTGGTAAATCGGCTCAATCATTCAGCAGTTTCAACAGGTTGGCGAACCTGGTATTGCCATTGTGGGAATGGCCATTGCGGGATTGGATCAATTGCTACGTATTGAGCTGATACCAATAATCTTAAACAGCGGGCAAAAGTTCATTAACCCTGTGGCAATCAGTATCACACCAACAACAGCCGCAACGATACCAATTGTAGTACCAAAACCACCCAGCATTAAAAACGCCAGTACCAGAAGGCCAATGCCCGCAATGAGGCGTATTGTTTTATCAAGCGAACCTACATTTTTGCCCATGTTTTCATCTCTCTGTTGTTTGTTACATTTCATCGGGATCTCTTTATAACTCACAACAACAGCGTGGGTCAGTGATAATGTCACCAAGCGGTCTTCCGGCACTCGAAAGGGGAGTGTTCCTCTGTGAGTCAGCCACGGATTTCGGACGGGAGTTCTGCCGGTATATCAACGTGCCAGGCGCGCCCTGAGCTGTGGATGCTATGATCTCTGTGACAATGTCACAGAGCAAAGCAACACATTGCAACAAAATAGCGCGTAATGGGTAAATGCTGAATGGAGGCCATGGGTTGCTCTCCGACGACACTAGATGTGTCACTATCGGTTACCGTACAACGAATACAATACCTGTTAAAGAGTTTGACGTTATGCGTTAAGGCTCGCTTTGGCTAATGGCAATAACTTAAAGAAAGTTATTGTAAAATAAAAAAACACCGTCTTCCTTTGACTAGCCAGCCGCCAACCTGCCTTAAAGCAGGTGTGCCCACCAGGGCCTGCGGTAATGAATGCTGCATTCATGGCTATTTGATTTGATCGGTCAAATTTACATAAGAGACCCGTAATGCACAATTTCACACCACTGACCGCCACCATCGGTGGATTGCTTATCGGCTTGTCGGCAGTATTACTCATGGGACTCAATGGCCGCACAGCAGGAGTCAGCGGCATTATGTCCGGAATGTTATTCGGTGCTGCCAATGACAGGCTTTGGCGAATTCTGTTTGTTGTCGGGCTAATTCTCGGGCCTCTGGTCTACACAGCGGTTTCTGGTGTTCAACCAAACTTTGAAATCACATCTAACTGGGCTTTTATTGTCATTGGCGGATTACTCGTCGGATTTGGCACGCGACTGGGATCTGGCTGTACCAGCGGTCATGGTGTGTGTGGTCTGGCACGGTTCTCTCCGCGGTCTCTTTTTTCAGTCGTTGTATTTATAGCCACAGGGATTGCAACCGTTGCTATATCCCGTGGCGTATTTGGAGGCTAGATTAAATGCTGCGTAACATTTCTGCTTTAGTAGCGGGAACGCTGTTTGGAATCGGATTGACAGTTTCACAAATGGTTAACCCTGCGAAGGTTATCGGGTTTCTCGATCTTTTTGGGAAGTGGGATCTTTCACTTGCGTTTGTGATGGGTGGTGCGCTAGTTGTCACGACGATCGGTTACCGGCTAGTGGCTAAGCAAAAGAAGCCCTTATTCAATACGGCGTTTGATATACCTGCCAATCGCACTATCGATTATAAACTCGCCTCAGGCGCTGTACTGTTCGGAATGGGCTGGGGATTGGTAGGTCTGTGCCCGGGACCTGCAATTGCCGCGGTGCTAATTGGCGGCCTGCCACTATGGGTGTTTCTCGGTGCAATGACTATGGGTGCTTTTCTCTACGATTTTTTGAATCGTAAGATGAATAGCTCACCCAATGCGCAAGTGCCCAAAGCTGGCTAACAGCACCGGAAAGCTCAATAACAACAGTTTGAACAAACTATTTTTGGATTGTGTGAGTCGCTCGATTACAGCACATAAACGCCTGTAGCGAACTGAAGCAGAAGTACTATCGGTGGCATTGTCACTTAAATATTTTTAGTCTAAGCGTTGCTATTGTTCAGCAAGGAGATGTTCGAGATCTCGACTACTGAGGATCTCTACTGCCCCACGATGCCTGAAGATTAATCCTTGCTTTTCAAAATTGGCAAGACGTCGGCTGATCACTTCTCTCGCCGTCCCAACTTCAACCGCCAGTTGCTCGTGGGTAAGCATGATTATTTTTTCCGGGTAATATCTGTCAGCAGCAGCAAGGAGAGCTGCTGCAAGTCTTTGATCTATTGAGCGAGTTGCTAATTCTGCTGTGCGTTGCATCAGGAGTGCGAGACGTTGAGCAAAACCTGAAAATACAAATTCCCTGAATGCTGGTGAATCATCCATACGATTGTGGAATGTTGAGTGAGGTATGAGTAGCAATTCTACTGGCGATTCAGTCACTGCATGCGCGTAGTAGTGACTGCTACCCAGCAAACAGGCTGTAGTCATAACACAAGACTGTCTTTCCTGGATTCGATAGAGCAAAAGCTGTTGGCCGTTACTTGATAGTAAATCAACGCGAACAGTGCCACTTTGAATATAGACATAGTGATCGCATTGGTCTCCGGGATTAAACAGATATTGACCCTCAGGCACTGAGCTGTGTTTGGTATCCTCGGGTTTGATTATCTGGTCAAAATTCAATGAGCGCATGGTATTCGCTTAAGGTAAATCAGCGAGTAGCTTATCACAGGCGATCAAGCTGACTGACGAAGGGCGCCTCTCACCCGTGCCGGCTGCAGGTCTGTGTCTGACAGCCGGCACAGAGACACGCCTCGGACGAGGTGGCACTTAATCACGCCCAATTAAATCCCTCGCATAATTGAATCCTGCAGCGATGAGTTGAGTGTGACTATCAACTCTGGGAGCCCAGAGGACAGCCGAGACCGGCAGATTCATCCTCGTGTGGTTAGACTGGCCACAACACGATAAAATAGGGTCATGAAAGATTACCTGAATCAGCTGCTGCTGGATGCTGTGCGTCGATTTGTGCCATTCAAGGACTGGATTGGCGAACTGAAAAACCCGGAAGTGCTGCGGGCCGACCTGTTTGCCGGCATTACCGTGGCGCTGGTATTGATCCCTCAGTCAATGGCCAACGCCCAGCTGGCCGGATTGCCGCCGCAAATCGGGCTGTACTCAGCCTTTCTGGTGCCCATAGTGGCGGCGCTCTTTGGTTCTTCCCGCCAGTTGCAGAACGGGCCGGTCGCGATTATCTCGCTGATGACCGCGGCTGCTCTAATTCCGCTGAATTTAGAACCGGGCCAGTACATCGCCTATGCCGCAATGATAGCGATTATGGCGGGAGTGATGCAGCTGATACTCGGCTTTCTGCGCCTCGGTATGATGGTGGATTTTTTATCGCATCCGGTAGTGATTGGTTTTATCAATGCAGCGGCCATAGTCATCAGTAGTTTGCAGCTCAGTAAATTGCTCGGCATTGAAAACGTTTCCGGTAGTCATTTATACGAGACGCTGTGGAATTTATTGCGCGCCATCCCAACCGAGACGCACCTGCCTACACTTGCGATGGGTCTGCTTTCCATGCTGTTGCTATATTGCTTCAAGAGGTTCACACCTCAACTACCGGGTATATTGTTTACCGTGGTCGCAGCGACTGTTTTATCCTGGCTGCTGGGTTTTGAAGGTATGGGCGGCAAGGTGGTCGGCGCTATTGAAAAAGGTCTGCCGTCGTTTGTTATGCCTACCATGGACCCGAGGGATATCACTTC
>CAZQKJ010000254.1:0-5793 GCA_964593315.1 uncultured Granulosicoccaceae bacterium | reverse complement strand
TCAGGATCAAAGGCTTCATTATTAGAGCCAACAAAAACAGTACCTTCAGGCAGAGCATCTTCAACGACTACGTTGACAGCGGTGTCAGGACCATGATTGGTCACAGCGATTCGCCAGATAACCACTTCACCCAGATCAGGCGTTTCATTGTTTACAGTCTTGACAATACCAAGATCAGCAGCAACTGCGTCTGTCTCTGCCTCTGCATCATCGTTATCCGGGTTTGGATCAACCGTATCGCTGCTGACACTGGCGGTATTCACTCTCGCACCATCTGCATCATCAACCGTGACCGTGACATCAAAACTCACGGTGTCACCCGCTGCCACATCGCCAAAATCAACTGTTCCAACTTCAGGATCGAAGCCTTCAACACTGGAGCTCACAAAGGTAGTGCCTTCCGGCAACACATCAGTTACCACTACGTTTTCTGCTGTGTCTGGCCCGTTATTCGTGACCTCTATGGTCCAGACCACCTCTTCACCCAGATTCGGTGACTCGTTGTCTACTGACTTTTCAATACCAAGATCTGCAGCCCGTGCATCAGTCTCAGCTTCATCCGCGTTATTGCTGTCATCGTTATCAAATGTATCGCTCGAAACAGTGGCTGTGTTAACGCGCGCACCATCGGCATCATCAACCGTGACCGTGATGTCAAAGCTCACAACATCACCTGACTCAAGATCACCCAGTGCCAGCATGCCTGTCGCTGGATCAAACGCATCGTTACTGGAACTGACAAACGTTGTACCTTCCGGCAACGCATCGGCCACTACAACATTCTCTGCTGTGTCTGGCCCGTTATTGGTAATTTCAATCGTCCAGACAACTTCTGCACCCAAATCCGGCTCTTCGTTGTCTACTGTTTTTACTACCGCCAGATCCGCTGCCAATGCATCTGTTTCTGCATCTGCGCTGTTGTTGCTATCGTCATCATCAAAAGTATCGCTTGATACTGTAGCTGTGTTGACCTGCGCACCATCTGCATCATCGACAGTCACTGTCACCGCAAAGGTGACTTCCTCACCTGCAGCGAGATCTCCCAATGTAATGCTGCCGGTTACCGGATCAAACGCATCATTGTCAGAACTAACAAAGGTTGTCCCTTCTGGCATGGCCTCAGTGACCACAACATTCTCTGCGGTATCAGGACCATTGTTGGTAACAACAATCGTCCACACAACTTCTTCACCCAGATTGGGCATTTCGTTGTCTACTGTCTTGTCGATCATCAGATCCGCAGCGACTGCATCTGTCTCTGCTTCTGCATCATCGTTATCCGGGTTTGGATCAACCGTATCGCTGCTGACACTGGCGGTATTCACTCTCGCACCATCTGCATCATCAACCGTGACCGTGACATCAAAACTCACGGTGTCACCCGCTGCCACATCGCCAAAATCAACTGTTCCAACTTCAGGATCGAAGCCTTCAACACTGGAGCTCACAAAGGTAGTGCCTTCCGGCAACACATCAGTTACCACTACGTTTTCTGCTGTGTCTGGCCCGTTATTCGTGACCTCTATGGTCCAGACCACCTCTTCACCCAGATTCGGTGAATCGTTGTCTACTGACTTATCAATACCAAGATCTGCAGCCCGTGCATCAGTCTGAGCTTCAGAGGTGTTGTTGTCCTGATTTGAATCTAGAGTATCGCTACTCACTGTCGCTACATTGACTCGCGCACCATCCGCATCATCGACTGTGACCGTAATACTGAAGAATCCAAAGGCCCCGGCAGGCAAATCACCTAACTCAAGGGTGCCTGTTTCCGGATCATAACGCTGATCAGTTGACGATACGAACGTAGTGCCCTCAGGTATCGCATCACTGATGACCACATTTTCTGCGGTGTCAGGGCCATTGTTAGCTACCTGCAAAGTCCAGGTGACTTCTTCACCCAGTTCAGGGGTTTCATTATCCACAGACTTTTCAATCTGGAGGTCTGCTTCCGGTTCAGGTTCTGGCTCAGGTTCTCCGGCCACTGCATTAACGCTTGCCATAGCAACGTTGTTTTCAAAATTCGATTCTTCAGTGTCACTGCTGACGATCCCGATATTGGTTTGCATAGCATCAGCATCGGTTACCACTGTCGTGATTTGCAGCAAAGCACTTTCACCGTTGGCCAGGTCGCCAATTTCCCATACACCGGCGTCAGCGCTGAAATCGCCCATGCTTGCTGTATCTTCAACATATTCAACACCCGCTGGAAGATTGTCATTGACAACAACATTCACAGCATCTTCCGGCCCGTTGTTGGTTACCATCAAGGTCCATACTACTTCACCATTAAGAGCCGGTGTTGGATTACTCACAAGCTTCACAATCTGCAAATCAGCACCGGTTTCCTCTTGTCGGTCACAGTAGCAACAGCATCCAACGTCATACGGACCATGCGTACCGCCGCTCATTCCACCATGGTGCATGCCACCCTTACCGCCATCGTTGTCACCTTTATCACCTTTGCCACCTTTGTCGTCTTGCGGTTCAGGCATGGTAGCAATCACAGAGGCTTCGTCAGTGTTATCAGCAGGATTGGCATCTTCCGAGTAGCTTGATACAACAGCAGTATTGACATATTCCACCGCTGCTTCACTATCTATTCTGGTACTGATAACAATTTCAGCGCTCTCACCGTCTGCCAGACCACCAACATCCCACAAACCTGTGTCAAAATCGTAGCTACCTTCCGAAGCTCTGGCGCCAACGAAAGTGACACCATCAGGCAGTGTATCTTTGACAACAGTTCCCCAGGCTGTGTCAGGTCCGCTATTCGTTACAGTCACTGTCCACTCTACAACCGAGCCGACTTCCGGGTTTGGATTACTTACCGTTTTAACCAGGGCTAAATCTGCATGTAACGGTTGCCATGGATCGATCGTCTGAAAGTGAGTATCGTTTGATGGATTGCAATCGTGCGAGTCGGTCGTGACTGTCACTTCGTTGGTAATGAGCTGATCAGCATCCGTCACAACTAAAGTAAGCGTCGCTGTCGCCACCTCACCACCTTCAACACTCCCCAGAGACCAGATACCACTTGATTGGTCAAATCCACCGGCTGTGGAATGCCCCGAGACAAATCCCAATCCCTCAGGGATAAGATCCGATACAGCTACATTCTCAGCCGTCAAATCACCGTTATTAGTTACCTGGAATGTCCACGTAATTTCTTGTCCAAGTTCCGGTGTATAATCATCCGGCCATGAGTTTATGTGAAGATCTACTTCTTTAGTCATTAGGAATACCTCGCCGTGAATTTTGTGATCGATTGCTTACAATCGATATCCTGGGTCGGAGTGCAACGCATATAGTGTTCCATTCTGTTACGGAATATACGTTTGATTATTCAAGTTACCGCGACGGACACGACTCCAATCGTCGTCAAGCAGCCTTATCTTTTTGTCAGGACAATAGCTATCCCTTCAACACCGTCAGTCAGGTATTTTCGATAAGGTGAGATGTTGGAATTGATAATCCCGATCAATCAAGTCAATGCGCTGACAATTGAAGATACCCACGATTGTGGATATTAGTCACACGATAACGGCTTATGGGATTTTCGGGCTTGTCAGCAGCCCGGCACTACTTGTGTATAGACTCCACTGAGAGCAGTGTTATTCTCTACAGACTCCAGAGCGAAGTACTCTGGAGAATGATGAATGCGATGCTACTGCTCTGTAAGCGCCTTCTCACGCGCACGATTCAGCGGAGTGAGTAAGTACTGAAGTACCGACTTTTGCCCTGCAAGGATATCAACTTCCGCCACCATCCCGGGAATAATCGATAGCTCACGACCATCCTTCGATCCAATCACAGTGGACTCGGTCCGGACACGTACAGGATAGTAAATTTCACCCGCTTCATTTTGAATAGTATCTACGCCAATGTATTCAACTACACCTTCCAATCCACCATAGATAGTAAAGTCATAGGCAGTGAGCTTTACCATTGCAGCTTGATCAGAGTGAATAAACCCGACATCTTCAGGACGGACATTCGCTTCTACCAGCAGAGTATCGTTGACAGGAACAATCTCCATCACGCTCTCGCCCCCTCTAATCACACCGCCTTCTCCTGCGATATGAATTTTATTGATCGTACCTCGAATCGGTGAGCGCAGTATTTTGCGATGCAACGCATCTTCGGTGCGCAACAACCCACTGTTCAAACTGGCAAGCTCGGCACGCAATGCATCATGGGCATCAAGCGCCCCTCTGGTGGTCTCGCTAATGAGTGTATTAAGATTACCAGTGAGCGTTGCGACATCTCTTTCAGCACGAATAATATCGAGCCTGGTCATTGAATCTTCACCGCGGCGCAAAATAGATAACTCTTCACGGGCATGCTGTAGCAAGTTTTCAACGCTGCTTTTACGCGCTATGTAATCAGTTCGGCGCGCATCCAGAAGACTATTTTCTGCCGCCACAATATCAGGACTGAGTGACTCGGAATACAATGGCTCGATGAATCCATCTGCCTCCGCCTTGAGTCTGCTCATACGAGCCCGAATTAGATCGTGCCGTGCCACAGTTTCTGCATAGTTGGCACTGGCCAGCGTATCATCGAGCAACATAACTGCCTGACCCTTCTCAACGATATCACCTTCCCTCACGGGAATTCGGCGCACAATACCATCTTCAAGACTTTGTATAGTCTGCACCTTGGTACTCGGTATGACCTTGCCATGGCCGCGGGTAACCTGATCAATTTTGGCTAGCGCTGCCCACAACACTAATCCACAAACACAAAGCAGACACACCAGCGGGACCCAGCGCGCTTTCATCCGTGTGGCTTTTTTCTGTAAGCCTTCGCTATGCTGTCGCAGATCTGCGGCAGAAGTTGCAACTTTTGCCCGTGGCTTACCTGCGTCTGCTCCAAGCTTATCAAGCTCTGCCAGATCCCAGCCAGGCTTCTTGGTTTTTCTGTCTAACTGCTTGCTAGTCGGCTGACTCATGCCTTCGCAACCCCGCGACTGTTACTGACTTTAAACTGTGCTTTACTCATGGACTTTTTCTTTTTAGTCGGGGCAGATTGCCCGATGACTGTTGACGGCAACCCATCTGCTGTCACTTTACCGTTGGTTAGTACCACCGCACGATCCACCAGAGCTAACACACCCTTCTTATGAGTCGCGATGATCAAATTAACGCCCTGTTGCTGCTTGAGCTTCATCAACGATTGAATTACCAGTTGTTCGGTGTGTGGATCAAGATTAGCGGTAGGTTCATCTAGTATGATCACTTGATACTCCCGCACCAGACATCGTACCAGTGCGACAGCACGTCTCTGACCACCAGACAATAAAGCACCACGCTCACCAACCTCGGCATTTAATCCTTGTGGGTGATGATTAATGTATTCAGCCAATCCGGTTTCAACTGCAATCTGCATTATTCGATCATCGCTAATCGTCACATCACCGAGCGTAATGTTATCCCGCAGCGTCCCGTTAAATAGCGAAGCATCCTGAGGCACGTAGCCAATCTTGCTTCTGAGATCAGAGGGATTGTATTGAGTCGCGTCAATGCCATCTATCAGTAAAGAACCACTGGTAGGTGTGAGCACAGACGCCATCAGCTTTACCAATGTACTTTTGCCACAGCCAATTCGTCCAAGCAATGCCACGCTTTCATTGGCGTTGAATTTAATTGCATCGATATCAAGTGCTGCGGTCTGATGACCTTCATAGGTCAACGTGACCTTATTAAAGCTGAAGTCCGGCATGAACGACTCACTGATCAGGTATTCTCTGCGATGATCAACCTCACGCTCCATTTGCATCACATCGGTGAG
>CAZQKJ010000253.1:0-5799 GCA_964593315.1 uncultured Granulosicoccaceae bacterium | reverse complement strand
ACATTAATACGTTGAGACCAGTCCGGGTCGTTCACAGATCGTGAATTCCAGCTATTGTTTAAAACCACATACTTATCATAAGAAACCGCAGCCCAGGCTTCGCAATTCTCAAGCGTATTTGATTTTATTGGCATCATGTTTTCAGATACCGGTGTGGTGACGTTAAAGGTTTCTGAAGTAGGCCCGGCACTGCCATCGACAGTCGACTCAACATACCAGGACAAATCGTTATCAAAATATCCGAAACCGGTATCTGCACTACAAACACCTTCACCGGTTTGACAATTTGCCGTTAGCGGATCAATAGATTTTGCGTACCCACTGCCATCAGCATCTTTAACCACAATTTTGTATTCCTCTGCATTCTCTATCGCAGGCCACAGGAAAGTGGGCATGGCGGTATCCAGCAGTCCCGCAGGTGGTTGAATATCAACCACATCATCTGGCTCAGTCGGGCCAGGCACGTTGACGGGTTCAGCGACCGGGTCTGCAGGACTATTGTCCGATACGTTATCAACATTCCCTGTCTCCGCTGGAGGCTCAGCGATTGTTGTGTTCTCATCCGAGCTCTGCACTTCACCTGCATCCGGACCCTCGCTGACTGCAACAGGTGCCACTGGTTCAACAGCAACTTCTTCGGTATCGTTGTTAACGCCTGCACCATCATCGTTGGTGTTGCCAGCGTTTGCATTTGCACTGTCAGCAGAGCCATCATCGGACAACAGGTTATTAGAAGCATTAACAGCCGGAGCCGGCTCAGAGCTCTCACCCGCGCAAGCGGTCAACATCACCGAGGTTATGATCGTAGCCAGTAAACGTTTATTCATGAATTTCTCTACAATGTGCATTCGGGTTTGAGCCAATCAGCGATGACTCGTTAATATGTCATGACACGTAGCTTAGTGTCATGACACGTTGATTGCAAGAGATTATTCGGCCATGATCGTAAAATGACTAATTGATTAGTCATCTATAACTATTCATTGTAAAATCATGACCTTGAATTTGCATAGCTGATCGAATAACCGCAACGTCATGACACAATAAGTTACCTGAAACACCAGAATGCTTATGCATCTGAAGCCCATTTAGGTGGCGTAGTAGTTCGTCCGGTAGAAAGGGATTCACTATTGATGCAAAGCTCGTTGTGTTGGTATCGGACACATTGTGTGAGGGATTTAACCCATGAATGAGATTGAAGTAAGAGCGGCGAGATTCGACGATTATCCAATCTTATGTGAGTTCGATGATTTTCTCGGAGACCGCCGAATCGATATGCAGAGAGGAGAAATACTTGTTGGTGACTTTGCTGATGAATCAGCCATTGGATATCTGAGAATTTCTCCAAATCACTTTTTCGATTGGCCGCTCGTTGTTAATCTGTGTGTTAAAAAGGAATATCGCCGTCGTGGAATAGGTGTTTCCCTTCTGCGAGCTGCGTCTGAGCTACCACTATTACCGCGTCTATATATTTCCACAGAGCAGAGTAATGATCCAATGAGGAAGCTTTTGAACAGCATGGATGTGAGTGAGATTGGATTCGTTGACCAATTGAATATCGATGACGAACGCGAGCTGCTCTATCGTTTGAAATGACCTGCCTTAAGTAACAAGAATCTGGCAGTTTTTACGAACAATCGGCTTTGGGCGTTTTTACACCGAATGGTAATGGCGGGTGAACCCAACTATTTTTCACAACTTACCTACGCTTCAAGACGCCCTCCTTCCCAGTACACAAGATTCAGTATCACTGTGAAAGATCTATGTATATCGCGCAAGAGCAATCCAGCATTGCAGCACGAGACAAAAAGGCCGGATTGCATTAACATCGGGATTTATCCGGTACATCTTTATGCTAATCAATTGGTTTCCCGAAGATCTTATTTCCCCACCCGGCAGACTGGGCCTAACACATCTTCCAGGTGTACACGGCAAGCGCGACAAAGATCTTGATTCACTCAAGTCTGAGGGTGTCACTCGCATATTGTGCCTTGTTGAGGGACATGAACTCAGCTATTCAACACCGGGTGAGAATGCACTGAAAAGACGTGAGGCTGTAGAGTCACGGGGCATTACCTTTATGCACCACCCGATTATCGACTTTGACGCACCCTATCTTGCTGATGCACAACGCACCATCACAGAACTGGATCAGGCGCTCAAGCAAGGGGATTCAATTATCATTCATTGCTGGGCCGGGCTGGGAAGAGCCGGTACTATGGCGGCCTGCTTATTGATTCACAACGGCATGGCTGCCAACACCGCTATTGAGACGGTAAGATCAGTGCGCAAAGGGGCCATTCAATCTGAAGTTCAGGAACAGTTTATTGCAGCTTACGCCAAAGCGTAATTAAACCCGGTGCGTAGTTATACCGTGTGTACTTCCTGTAGCGCATAGAATAACAACCGTTTAAATGTCCTTGAGCAATCGCAAGGCATCATAGATTGCTGCATGGGTGTTACGTGCGGATACAGCATCACCAATTCGAAATAACTTAAAACGCCCTGATTTGTTTCTCACAATGGTTTGCGGTTTTCCGTTAATTAGCGCCTGGTGATCTATCTCACCGGCATTTTCTGATAGAGGCTTGAGCAAAAAATACAATTCATCGACCGGCTGGGTGCCATAGTTCACTACCACCTGATCGTACTCCCCGGTGGTTGTGTAATCGCTATAATCGGTTCCGATCGTTGCGATGAGTTTATTACCCTGCTGACTAACATCGAGCAACCTGCGGGCTACGGTGAACTGTACATTCTTATCCTGCAAAGAGCGCATATAAGGCACAAGATTCATCGCCATAATATCCACAGCTACAGTGCGATCAGGTGTCATCATTTCTACGCTAGCAGAAGCATTGGCTGCAACTTCTGCCGCCTGCATACCGGGGTGATCTCCGCTTTCATCGTATATGAGCACGCGCTCGGCAGGTTTAACATCACCGGAAATCAAGTCCCATGAGGTAATGACATTGCTCAGCTCACCGCTTTTGGTCTCGAACAATTCCTTGTTCGGCTGACCGCCGGTCGCGACGATGACAACATCGGGATCAAGCTGTGTTACCTCTGCAACATCTGCATAGTTGTTGTATTGAAAACTGACATCACGCGCTTCACACTGCGAGAGGCGCCAGTCAATGATTGACATCATTTCACGACGCCGGTCAGACCGTGCACATAATCTAATCTGACCACCGGCATCTGACGCTGCCTCAAGCACAGTCACCTTATGGCCTCGCTCTGATGCCACTCTCGCGGCCTCAAGGCCACCGGGTCCCGCCCCTACTACCACTATGGTTTTTTTGCAGTCCGCCACACTGACTATATGCGGCATGGTCAACTCTCGGCCGGTCGCAGCATTATGAATACAAAGTGCTTCACCTGCTTGATATATCCGATCAAGACAATAAGTGGCACCAACACAGGGCCTGATATCGTGTTCGCGGCCTTCAGTTATTTTTTGAACAATGTGTGGATCGGCAATATGCGCACGGGTCATACCGACCATGTCGAGTAAACCTTCACGGATAGCATGTCTGGCTGTGGCTACATCGGGAATTCTGGCCGCGTGAAACACCGGCAACCCCGTGGCTTTTTTAACCTCGCCTGCAAAGTCCAGATGGGGCGCACTCGGCATGCCCTGCACAGGTATCATGTCGGTCAGCGCTGGATCAGTGTGTATGCGCCCACGTATTACATTTAAAAAATCAATTTGTCCGGTCGCCTGCAGACGCTTTGAAATTTCAATTCCGTCTTCCGCTGTAATACCGCCTTTCTGTGCTTCATCTGCGGTGTAGCGAAACCCCACTACAAATTCATCACCCACCCGCCTTCTTATTGCAGCAAGAACATCAAGCGGAAAACGCATACGATTCTCAAGTGTGTCTGCTCCATAAGGTCCAGTCAGATCGTTAGTCAATGGTGACCAGAACTGATCCAGTAAATGACCATACACTTGCAGCTCTATGCCATCCATACCACCGGCCTGCATCCTTTCGCTGGCGTCTGCAAAATCATTAATAATACGTTCGATATCCCAGTCTTCTATCAACTTGGGAAATGCATGATGAGCAGGCTCCCGATGTTTGGACGAAGACACTGAAGGTAGCCAGTCCCCTTTGTTCCAGTTAGTCCGCCTGCCCAGATGGGTGAGTTGAATCATCACAGCGCAGCCATGCTCATGACAGCTGTCGGTGAGATTCCTAATCCATGGTACAACCTCATCTTTGTAGGCCAGTACGTTGTTAAAAACCGGAGGACTGTCTCTGGATACCGCAGCGGAACCTGCAGTCATTGCCAGCGCAACACCGGCTTTAGCACGCTCTTCATGATACGCACGGTAGCGCTCGGCAGGCATACCATCAACCGAGTACGCCGGCTCATGGCTGGTGGTCATGATACGGTTCCTAAGCGTCAGGTGCTTAAGTGTGAAGGGTTGCAGGAGGGGATCTTGTGCCATTGCTCATTACTCGAGACCAACGGCATTGTAGCTTAAAATTATGGGAGTACTTATTGAAATAAACTGCCCTTGGCGGGCTGGGATTTCAGATGAAAGCAATGCGGCTTATAACGGTTTAAGAGACTGTCATTCGTACTTATCAGCGTTACCGGCCTGAAGATCACTTGTAAGCCAAGCGACCTGCAGGCCGGAACAATGGTTATATTACCGCTTTAAACAGATCTTCGATGACACCCTGGTTGGTTTGAGCGATTACGCGTGCTACCTCTGCGCCATCTTTAAACACAATAAGGGTTGAGCGCCGGCGAATGCCAAGCTCCTTTATTATCGGTGATTTACGGTAGGTATCCCAATCGGCACGAAGCAGCTTTACTGCAGCGTATTCCGGATTACTACTAGTCAACGCACTCACGGTACGTTCCTGGCTAGCGCAAACGGGTCACCAATCTGACAGAAAGCCCACCATGAAAGGCTCACCACTTGCCAGAGCTTCAGCATAAGCTTCCGGCGTATACTCCGCAAAACCCTCCGCTGCCGCAGGCTTGAGTGCAGACATTGCTGCCACTCCGGCTGCATAGCCAAGAAATTGTCTTCTTTTCATTACTTTGTTGTCTCCTTTTGGATAGTTACACTGTCTTCACAATACCACTCCCACAACTTATTCTTCAATACGACTGCAGAGTGGTTGTCTTCTGCGCATGCCCACCGCATGACTAACGAGAGTCATGCAACCCGCAACAGATGTAGCCTGCCCGGCAGGGCCGACCCTAGTCTGTTAAGTATAGGTTACACAGGGAAAATCAATTGTGAATGACAGCATGAATGACACTCAGAAAGCCGTAACGTTCCACACCTGGAGACATACTCTAGTAGAGATGTCCAACTGATGCTGTCCGGCAGCTGAATCCGAAAAGGCCCGATCA
Source organism: uncultured Granulosicoccaceae bacterium (assembly GCA_964593315.1). GTDB lineage: Bacteria > Pseudomonadota > Gammaproteobacteria > Granulosicoccales > Granulosicoccaceae. The sequence continues at coordinate 417 of CAZQKJ010000253.1, read as the reverse complement.
GGATTGTCAGTTGCGATGTTGTACCATCGCTCAGCATTTGCTCTGTCAGAGCACAATCAATGCGGGTACAACAATTTATGTTAAAAGTATTTGCAGAATTCAAGATCAAATTTTGTTTTTCTACGAGCAAACGGTAGCTGTCACTGCGCATGTCTTTAGGCACAGTGCTGCAGCGTCATGAAAAAAAGAAAGGAGTAGCAAGCAGGACAGCAGCTCTCTCTGAGTAGCTGGAGAGGATGCACGGGCCGATCTCAAACAGTAAGCTTGTGCTCATATTTCAAACCCTGCGTATCTTTGGTCTGACTTGAGTTCTACAAAAACTGGTCCCAGAGTTACGATCAGGATGTAATAGAGAACTACTATGGTACTAACTGGCTGGAAAACTTATCGGAAGCATTATGAATCATCGGCTCAGCT
>CAZQKJ010000252.1:0-5802 GCA_964593315.1 uncultured Granulosicoccaceae bacterium | reverse complement strand
CTCATACGTGAACGTGCACCGAATATATTACTGCAGATGCTGATTCGCGGCGCCAATGGTGTCGGTTATACCAACTACGCTGACAATGTCGTCAAACACTTTGTAAAACAAGCCGCCGCGGGTGGCGTTGATCTATTCCGTGTTTTTGATTGCTTTAACTGGATAGACAACATGCGTGTCTCGATGGACACAGTGCTTGAAGAAAACAAATTGTGTGAAGCAGCAATTTGCTACACCGGTGACATGCTCAACGAAGGCAAACCCAAGTACAATTTAAAGTACTACATCGATATGGCGCAACAGCTCGAAAAAGCCGGTGCCCACATACTTTGCATAAAAGATATGGGCGGTTTGATGAAACCGAATGCTGCGAAGGTACTCTTCAAAGCGTTGCGTGAAGAAACCAGTTTACCGGTGCACTTCCACACCCATGATAGCTCCGGAATCTCAGCCGCTACCGTCCTTGCAGCAGTCGAAGCTGGTGTCGATGCAGTGGACGCCGCAATGGATGCATTGTCCGGAGGCACCTCACAACCTTGTCTTGGCTCTATAGTAGCGGCACTTAAAGGCTCTGAACACGACCCGGAACTTGATCAGGATGCCATTCAAAAGATTTCTTTTTACTGGGAATCAGTGCGTGCGCAGTACGCAGCGTTTGAAAGTGATCACAAGAGCCCGGCATCTGAGGTTTACCTGCATGAGATGCCAGGCGGACAATTTACCAACCTTAAAGAACAGGCGCGATCCCTCGGCCTCGCGCCGCGCTGGCACGAGGTAGCACAAACCTACGCAGACGTTAACGACATGCTAGGTGATATCGTAAAAGTGACACCGTCATCAAAAGTTGTCGGTGATCTCGCACTAATGATGGTCAGCCAGGACTTAACCGTTGAAGACGTCACTCATCCGGACAAAGAACTCGCTTTTCCAGACTCTGTCGTGTCATTGATGAAAGGCGAAGTCAGCCAGACACCTGAGGGCTGGCCGAAAGAACTGCAAGACAAAGTACTCAAAGGTGATACACCACTGACCGAAAGAGCCGGCGCTTTAATACCGGCAGTCGATCTTGAAAAAACCAAAAGCGAACTTGCCGAGTCGCTGCAAAAAGACATCAGTGAATACGAATTAGCCTCCTACAACATGTACCCAAAAGTTTTTACCGACTTCTGTACCGCTCAGGAAGAATACGGTCCAACAAGCATACTGCCAACATCAGTGTACTTTTATGGTGTGAAAGTCGGTGATGAATTATTTATCGAACTTGAAAAAGGTAAAACACTCGTCGTGCGTTGTGTTGCGATTGGTGAAACCAATGACAAAGGATTGGTCAGAGTCTTTTTCGAACTCAACGGTCAACCGCGCTCAATACAGGTTCCCGACCGAATCCATGGCGCATCCGGTGCGGGTGCCGCCAGAGCCAAGGCAGACCCCGCAGACAAACTACAGGTCGGAGCTCCAATGCCTGGTGTTATCTCAACTGTCAATATTTCTAATGGCCAGAAGGTGGAGGCAGGTGATGTACTACTGTCCATTGAAGCCATGAAAATGGAAACTGCCATTTACGCTGAGGCAACTGGTGTGGTGTCAGAACTACTGGTAAAGACTGGCGATCAGATCGATGCCAAGGACCTTCTGGTTCAGTTGGCAGAATCCTGAGCACTTGCTGTCGCTGAAAAGACTGGATACCAAAAAAGAGGCCGGCAATCCAACCGGCTTCTAAGCGCAAGAACGTCAAATTTGGAACTCAGGCAGCATGCACCGGATCATCGAGGTCACTGCAAAAACTCAAGGCCACACACCCACCCCCTACCAATGCCAGCATCGCCATGGCCCAGTAGGTTTGCCCTGCAAACTGGCTATACAGCCATCCGGAGCTCCAGATCGACAGACCTATACATAGCGTCATCATCATGTTGTAGACACTCTGCGCCCGCGCTGCATGATCCTCAGGTACTCGCTTTGCGATAAAGTTAACGGTGGCGAGAAGCGTCAAGCCAAAAGTAATTGAGTGCAACGCCTGTAGCAAAAAAAGTTGTAGTAGCCCGGGATCGGTACTGGTTAAAAACCAACGCGCAACTCCAACAGCGCTTGCAAAAAGCAAACACTTACGTGCCGAGAATCTCTTTGCCACACTTTTGAACTTCCACATCAGTGCAACCTCTGCGATAACACCAATTGACCACAGGGCAGATGCAATACCGGTACTGATACCCACGTTACTCCAGTGCATAACCGAAAACGCATTAACGAATCCATGGGAACCGTTGATTAATGCAGACCCGACAAGCACAAACAAAATACCCGGGTGCCGAAGCGACGCCAACCCTGCACTGGCAACAACCGCAGTATTCACCAGAGGCTTATCCAGTCGAAATGGTGGCAGCATGTGTGCCGCTACCACCCTGATAAAGGCACTAATCAGTATTACACTGACAAACCACGCTATACCAAAGTGGTCGAATAGCCATCCGGCAAGCACTACACCGACAATAAAGCCAATTGACCCAAACGCACGAATACGACCATAGTCAGCACCCGATTTCTGCGTCGAGTTAAGCGCCGCCGCGTCCATGATGGGTCCGGCGGCACGAGTAAACAAACCAGACACCGTCCAGATGAAGAGCAAATGCCATGGTCCCTGCCCGACGAGAATCCAACAGACCGCAATCAACACGATCCAGTTACATACTATTATTGCACGTCGCCAGTCACGCAGACGATCTGCCCACTTCCCAATAGAGATCGTCAGCAGCACGGTTGCAATTGATGGCGCTGCGAATAACGCACCACTGATCGCCGAGGAAATATTCTTAGAGTCGAACCATAGAGCCGAGAATGGTGCAAAGCTCGCAATCGCCAGAAAAAACAGCCAGTAATAGGCAGACATTCGTGCTTCAGCACTTAGTGTGATGATTCTAATCCCACCCTAAACAAACTGGCCTATCGACCCATAGTATAAAACTCATCATTCGGCCGCATGCCAATAACATTAACCATCCGATTAGATAATCCAAAAAAGCCGGTTATAGCACCGATATCCCAGATATCTTCATCGGAAAATCCGTGCTTGTGCAGTGCCTCATAATCACTGTCATCAACTTCTGCCCCACTGTCACAAACCTTCATGGCGAAATCCAGCATAGCTTTTTCGCGCTCATTGATATCGGCTTTTCTATAATTGATCGCTACCTGATCTGCTATCAAAGGATCTTTAGCGCGTATACGCAACACAGCGCCATGTGCAACCACACAGTACTGACAGCTGTTCGCACCAGAAGTAGCAACAACAATCATCTCACGCTCCGCCAGCGTGAGACCATCATCCTTTTCCATCAATGCATCATGATAGGCAAAAAAAGCACGGAACTCATCCGGACGGTGCGCAAGACTTAAAAACACATTAGGTACAAAGCCCGCCTTCTCCTGCACAGCCATTATTCGATTCTTGATATCGTCCGGAAGGTCCTTGATTTCAGGTACCGGGAAACGACTGATTGGGTGACTCATTACTTTTCCTTTACAAGGGCGTAGGCGTCGCATATTACAGCACTATCCCTTGTAAATTGTGATGTCAAAAAGCCGGGGCGTATTAATATTGTCGATATCTAATACCCAGCCGCACATTGTGCCTCCCTGAGACGTACAATTAGGTTAACCTGAGAGTGACCGAGGAAAATATCAAATGCCGATGCATTTAACAGCGCTGAAACTGCTATTGGCTGCCTGCTGGCTTGCAACCGTGCCGGCAACCACCTCAGCGGACACAGTCACCTCCGAAAAACTGGCTTTTAAGGTCGAGACCATCGCGAGCGGACTCAGTAGTCCGTGGGGCATGGCGGCCCTGCCAAACGGTGGCATGCTGATAACCGAGCGTACAGGCTCACTGCGGTTACTGGATGCCGAAGGCAATCTCCATCCGGATCCAGTAGAAGGCACACCCTCAGTCAATGATGGTGGTCAGGGTGGCTTACTGGATATCGCTATTCATCCGGACTACAAAAACAACGGCTGGATCTATCTATCCTACTCATCGCCTAAAGCGCGTGGAGAGCCAGGCCGCGGCGCTAACACGGCGCTGCTGCGCGCAAAGCTTCAAAACCATCAACTGATTGAACAACAAGTGCTGTTTAAAGCGCTACCGAACTATGCAGGTGGCAGACACTACGGCAGCAGAATAGTATTCGACGACGCCAACCATGTGTACTTAAGCATCGGTGATCGTGGTGGTCGGGATGAAGTTCAGACACTGAATAACTATCGCGGGAAGATTGTCCGATTACATGATGACGGACGCATCCCTTCCAACAATCCATTTATCAATACAACAAACGCGACACCCGAGACCTGGTCCTGGGGTCATCGTAATCCACAAGGTATGGAACGCCACCCGGTCACTGGTGATATCTGGTCGCACGAGCACGGACCCAAAGGCGGAGACGAACTGAACCGGATCATCTCAGGTCAAAATTACGGCTGGCCTGTTGTCACCTACGGTGTGAACTACAGCGGCACTAAAATCACCGACCAGACAACCCGAGCGGATATTGTCGAGCCGGTGACTTTCTGGGTACCGTCCATTGCACCTTCCGGCATGGCATTTATAACGGGTGATAAGTATCCGACCTGGGAGAACAATCTACTGGTTGGCTCATTAAAATTTCAGCAGATACAACGCCTCGAACTGCAAGGCGATACAGTCACCCACACAGAAATTCTGCTTGACGGAATAGGAAGGGTGCGCGCTCTGGAAATGGGCACCGACGGTTTCATCTACATAGCCGTTGAATCCGGTGGACGCATCATTCGTCTGGCGCCAAAGCTCTAGCCCGGATTATTCATGAGGCGACACGAGTTTTTATGCAATGTACTGTATTTTTAGGGTTTCATGGCACTTTAATGTCATGACTCAAATAACAGTCTGTCTATTCGACTTCAGGAGCCAAAAGCGCGTCACATCTCACACGATCCCCTTCGGCACGTGGCGAGCCACGTTTCTCAGGCGATCGAGTGACCTGTTTAGCGTTATTGACTCTGGAAGCCGAATCCTCATGAATAATCCGGGCTAGGGCCGACGACATTCAAAGAAAATCGACCGTCCGTACACATTATTATGGACTGTATAGATGTCAGCTGAACGTATCCGGTAATCAGTGGTCCATCCACATGATGTTGCTGGATTAAGGGCAAACCTAAAGCGACGTTAAAGACACACTATTTAATATTGTTACCCCTCTGGCTGCATCGTTAGCTTTGCCGAGAACGACTTATTATAGAAAATAATACAAACGACTAGAAGCGCCGTAGCACCTCCTATCTCAACAAATTCTTCGAGTTTATTAAAGCCTAAAGCCTCTACGCTTGTTGCTAGTATTCCTGTTGCAAAAAATGTACAGCCAAAAATTAAGGAAAAGCGTTTGTAAAAAACAGCGCTTGAGCGATAGTGGTAAATAATCGCCAAGAAGAAAAATCCAACAATTAATCCGAATACTGCAAGCTCCCCTAGCACTTGAATCTGGCTATTGGAAATTAGCTGGCCGGTATTGAAAGGGCTGAGCAGATTAACAATAAACTCTCCTGTGGCTTCGTGAACCCCTAAAATATTGTCAATTAGTAAAATAGCTATTAACCAGAACCATGCCCGCATTATCGGTGCTTTGGTTTGCTTATAAAAAAAACTAAGCACACCCAGGATAATTCCCATTTTGATATATTCAATCAGTTCAAAATAACCTCGGTCCCGCCCTAACCTAAAGAAACGGCTGCTTAAAATATCGTTAACATAAAGAGTGTAAAGAAAGTACC
>CAZQKJ010000251.1:0-5822 GCA_964593315.1 uncultured Granulosicoccaceae bacterium | reverse complement strand
GAGACATAGACGAATACCTTGATAACAATCCGGTGGTTGTAGATGGCCAGCAAATCAGTGTGGTATTGACTGACCCGGATAATAGTACCCAGACCAGTACACAATTCAATCTGACCCTGGATACACCGGCCGGTGCTGTTGATACACAATCGCCAACAACAGTAGGCAACGTACGGGCACTGGGCAGTAGTCCTACACAGATTGTTGTGGTGTGGGATCCGGCAACTGATGATGTCGGAGTGGTCGGTTATCAGGTGCGGCGCGATGGTAATCCCGATCCTATTGAGACAACACCGTACCCGGTGTTCACTGATACCGGTCTTCAGTCAGGTAGTGAGTTCAGTTACACCATTACTGCTATCGATAGCTCGGGCAGGTTATCACCCAGTGAATCACTACCAGCGGTCGGGCAAACGCTGGCCGGCCCCGATAACCTGGCGCCGCCAGCGCCGGTTATTAACTCGGTAGTCGCTACCACTAATCAGATTACAGTGCGTTGGGATGTGTTTCTGGTGCCTGATGTTGTGGCTTTCAATGTTTTTCGCGGCACCACGGAAGACACGGGTGATACGCCGTTCTTTACCTCAACCAGCAGTGTGGCCATTGATTTTTCTGTTACCAGTGGTACTCAGTTTTGCTACCGGATTGCAGCGGTTGATGCCGCAGGTAATTCGTCATCGCAGAGCAATGTTGAATGTGCTACTACAGGTGGCAGCGCTGTTACCCCCGGTCCCAGCAATGGTGGTAATGCAACTGTTGCGGCTGGAGGATTGCAGATACCGTCAAACCTCGGAGCGCTCAGTTGTGATGCGATACTGGATGATGTGATAGTCGAAGACACTGTATTGTCTGAGCCCTGCTATCAGGTAACCCGTGACACAACGATAGGCAGTTTTGCCGATGTAACGGTTGAAGCTGGCACGGTTTTCAGATTTTCGCAGGGAGTTGGGCTGACTATCACTACCAATGCATCGCTATCTGTTAACGGTACCCCTCAAAGTCCGGTCGTGTTTACCGGTGCAGAAGAAATTAGAGGCTTTTGGCGAGGTATTCATTTTGAAAGAGCCAGCAAATCTGCAAATCAAATCACCAATGCAGTTATTCAGTACGCGGGTAGTGGTGATCCGGCCTTATTAGTGACTTCAACGGTCAGTGATACAGCTCAGTTAGCCGTTGTAGGTTCGGTTATACGTTTGAATGAAGGTTTTGGTTTTGCGTTTAGTCGGCTCGGAACTCAAGTGGTATTTGATGGCAACCAAGTGACCGGTAACGGCAGGCCCGCGCTACTTGGCCCACTGGTGTTGCCAATGATCAGTGCCAATAATGATCTGTCTGGCAATGATGAGCAGGTTATCGATGTTCCGAGTTTGACTATAGTGACGGATTTGATGATCCCTGATTTGGGTGTGCCGTTGAGGTCAAATGGTCTCAGTTTAGAGCGTGCCAATCTGACTATAGACGCAGGAGTCAGTATGCGGTTTCTCGCGAATCGACAGATATTGATAGAAGATGGTGATCTGATCGTAAACGGTACGGCTGCGGATCCGGTAACACTGTCAGGCTTTTCCGAGGTAGCCGGATTCTGGGGTGGTGTAGAGCTCCGGCAATCCACAGCAAGCCGCCTTACCCATGTGACAATTGAACATGGTGGTGCTTTGGTCGGGCAGTCGAATGCCAATCTGACGCTGGTTAATTCAAATGCAGACCTGGACAACGTAACCTTACGTCGCAGTGGCGGCTTTGGATTTTCCTTAAGAGATGGCTCTCAGTTTACCGGCTCTGACCCAATACTAATAGACAATTTGCTGCAGTAAAAAGCTTGCAGCAAGCAGGCTACCACTTGTTTGCATCGGCTCTTTGCCAATCGTGTTTCCAGTCATCCGGTGCGACACCGCCTGTTACCAGGCAGTTGTGAGCAAGGGTGGGGTAGAGTTGTTCATAGGTTCTGACATCGGTACCTTGCACTCGCCGATTGATATAGCATGGTTGTAAATCATCAAGATTTTTTAAGCCTGCGGCCGCTATGAGTTCTGCCAGATTGACGATTGTTTCTTTGTGGTAGTTAGCGACTCGATTCGGCATTCGTTTGTTAGAGGATAGCTCCAATAATGGTAGTGTCACGGTTGCAAACAGGATACGATGCTTCGGGGAGTTGGCAAGGCAGTCGCTGTCGACTTGATCGATACGAACTCGTTCGGCAGAGGAAAGTCCGGGCTCCACAGGGCAGGGTGCCAGGTAACGCCTGGGGGGTGTGAACCCACGGAAAGTGCAGCAGAGAGCAGACCGCCTAAGTCACGCAAGTGACCGGTAAGGGTGAAAGGGTGCGGTAAGAGCGCACCGCGCTGGTGGCAACATTCAGTGGCAAGGTAAACCCCACTCGGAGCAAGATCAAATAGGGAAGCAATGTCGTGGCCCACGATGCTTCCGGGTAGATCGCTAGAGGCGTATGGTGACGTGCGTCCAAGATGAATGGCTGTCCATGACAGAACCCGGCTTATTGCCGACTCCCCACTTATTCATCGCGATCACTTAATCAATCCCTTCTTATTTTTTCAGACCCCTCTTATTCAGTGCTGAACTTCTCCCGGGAAGGCTGCGAAGCGCTGTGCGTTTGATTGCTGAGTGGGGTCTTTGGATTATTTTTTCTGGCATCCAGCTGCTGGGAATTACATGATCTTTTATTAAAGTAAATACTCCTTTCTACTCTGCAAGCTAATGATTTTACTGAGTTTTGCTGGCGGCGCTTATCTGAATATTAGATGGGAAAGTTGAGCTAACTTGTTGTCTTGCCAGTAATTTCTGTTCAAAAAAATGTCTGTAACTTGAAAATGGTGCACCACGTATATAGAGTGGCGTTACCGAGTAGCCATGTGGGTCAATGTGGTGCTTGGTGGTACAGAACACCGTTTTACGCGACACAGTACATGTTTCTAGGCACGACCACACTCAGTCTCGATGCGAAAGGCCGGATTGCCATTCCAGCGCGATACCGTGCCCGGCTCGAAGAGTTGTGTGCGGGTAAATTAGTGATCACTTACAACCCTTTGGATAAATGCTTGCCAATCTACCCGTACGATGAATGGCTCGAATGTGAGCGCAAGATGGAAGCCGTGGAAGATCAGTCAGATCAGTTCCGTGATTTTCAGCGTTTGCTTTACTCCTATACCAACGAGATAGACATGGATAGCAACGGCCGAGTGTTGATTCCGCAGTCGTCGCGTGAAGAGATAGGCCTTGAAAAAAGTGTCCTGATCGGCCACGGGAAGAAGTTTGAACTATGGAGCGAAGAGAGGTGGTTGCAAACTCGTGAGAAAGGCGGCAAGCAACTTATAGAGAGTCTTAAATCGCGTACCGAGCGACTTCATATCGGGTTCCGTTTGTAATGCCATCGAGTTCAGAACATATCGCTGTATTGCCAGTTGAGGCGGTCGCGGCACTTAACATAAAACATGACGGGCTTTACATCGACGCCACATTTGGTCGCGGTGGTCACTCCGGTCACATACTGGAAAAATTGGGTGATGATGGTCGTTTGATGGCATTTGACTGTGACGCTGAAGCCGTAGCGCATGCACAGGCACTGTTTGGTTCAGATGCAAGGTTCTCCATTTCACAACGCAACTACAGTGAGATGGCGGAAGTCTTATCTGACGTGATGTCTGATCAGGGTGGTGTGGATGGCGTACTGTTCGATTTAGGTGTTTCCTCGCCGCAGCTCGATACTGCTGCACGTGGATTTAGTTTTGATAAGTCTGGTCCTCTCGATATGCGTATGGATCCGAGTCGTGGTCAACCAGTATCAGAGTGGTTATCTGGTGTTTCCGCTGAAGAGCTTGCAGAGGTGTTTCGCGATTACGGTGATGAGCGCTATGCAAAACGGATCGCCAGAAGGGTCGTTGAGGCAGTGCAGCAAAATCCAATTACCGATACCGTCCAGCTGGCAGAGATCATAAAAGAGGCGCACCCCCGTTGGGAGAGGCACAAGCACCCGGCAACGCGTTGCTTTCAGGCCCTGCGTATATTTATTAATCGTGAGTTAGAGCACTTGAAGATGGCGCTGGAAGCTTGTCTCGAAATTCTTCGTCCAGGTGGGCGTATTGTGGTGATCAGTTTTCATTCACTGGAAGATCGACTGGTTAAGCGATTTTTTCGTGGTCCCGAGAAAGTGCGGTTGCCCAGAGGCCTGCCAGTTGCTGAAGAGGAAAAACCCTGGGTGCTAAAGCGGATAGGCGGCGCTGTTCGGCCTTCTGAAAGTGAAGTGTCGGGGAATCCCCGGTCACGTTCTTCAATCATGCGAGTGGCAGAGAGAGTTGCATGAATAACCTTCGCACGGTGGTGATTTGTCTGGCTGTCGTTAATATCGTGTCGGCGTTAGGTGTTGTGTACAGCAAGCACAGTAGCCGTATGTTATTTAAGAAAACCCGGTCTTTAAGTGAATCCATCGATCGTGCGAAAGTTGATTGGGGCCGGTTGCAGATAGAAGAGAGCACGTTGGCGAGATACGGTCGTATTGAGGCAATCGCCTCTGAAGAGCTGCGCATGCGAATGCCTGAGCATAATGAAATCAAGACGGTGATCAAATGAGTTCTTTGCACTCGTCTTCAGGCGCTTTGGATTCGGTACATGGTCAGGGGATACGTCGAGCGGTCGTGCTGGGTGTGTTTCTTTTGCTGGCTCTGGTATTGGTTGGTAGAGCTTTTCAGTTGCAGATACTGGATAGAAGTTTTTACCAAAAGCAGGGTGATGTGCGCCAGATACGTACACTGCCATTGTCAGCGCACCGCGGTATGCTGGTGGATCGCAATGGTGAGCCATTGGCTGTCAGCTCACCCATTGACTCTATCTGGGCAGACCCACGTGAGCTCTCCAGACACGAAGACAAGATCGATCTATTAAGCTATGCAATTGAGATGGATCCGGTGCGTTTGCGCGAGAAATTAAAGCGTGGACTGGAAAATAAAAAGGAGTTTATTTATCTGCGCAGACACGTACACCCGCGAACGGCTAAGGCGCTACAGGCGATTAAGGATCGAGGTCAGATAAAAGGTGTCAATATTCAACGCGAGTATGGTCGCTACTACCCGAGTGGTGAGATTACCGCCCATGTGTTGGGTTTCAATAATATAGATGATAAGGGTCAAGAAGGGCTGGAAATGTCCTTTGATCACTGGCTCAAAGGTGAGTCAGGCAAGCGCCGGGTAGTCACCGATGTGCTGGGTGATGCGATAGAAGATATAGAGCTCGTATCTGAGGCCAGTCCCGGTCAGGATTTGGTGCTAAGCATAGATAAGAGAATTCAGTATCTTGCTTATCGCGAGTTAAAGCAGGCTGTGCAACGCAACGGTGCCAAGTCAGGTTCTGCGGTGGTGCTCGATTCCCGTACCGGAGAAGTGCTTGCGATGGTTAATCAGCCGTCGTTTAATCCGAATCGATTTTCAGAACGTGCCGGGGGAACCAAACGCAATCGTGCCGTCACTGATGTACTCGAGCCTGGCTCAACCATAAAGCCTTTTACTATTGCAGCAGCCCTTGAGGCGGGCTACTTTGCAACAGATGATGTGGTCGATACCGCACCAGGGAGTTTTAATGTAGGTAAGTACGTGGTGCGCGACTACAAGAATTATGGCGAACTGTCGCTTACCGGAATTCTTGAAAACTCCAGTAATATTGGTGCCAGTAAGATTTCCCTGCAGTTGGATAAGGCTGAGTTGTGGAATGCCTTTGATCGACTTGGTTTTGGTCGTCCACCCCTGATTGAATTTCCAGGTGCTGTATCTGGAACATTGCCTCATCACTCAAAGTGGTCAGTGGTACGACAAGCC
>CAZQKJ010000250.1:0-5834 GCA_964593315.1 uncultured Granulosicoccaceae bacterium | reverse complement strand
AATGGTTGTTGTTCAGGATTTTTCCGGCCTTACCAGTCGCGGCCCAAGCCAACGGTGCCACACATAAGGTATCAAGGATGGCAACTTCAGTGACAGATACAACCGCAAAGGGAAATTCAGCGTGTACTTACGCTTGTATACGCCACTAATGATACGTTTTGCAGCATCGGATGGGGACATTAAAAACGGCATAGGAAAATCGTTTTGCGCGGTCATTGGCGTCGATACAAAACCAGGATTAACTATCGTTACATCGATTCGATTCTGAAGATCCAGCCTCAGAGTATTGAATAGATAGATCATCGCAGCTTTTGAGGCACCATAAGCCTCTGCACGCGGCAGTGCAGTGACTGCAGAAAGACTGGCAATAGCAACTATTTGCGGCTTGCCACGCTCACCTGGTGCCGCCACAGTTCTCTCAAGCAATGGCATTGCAGCATTAACCGTATTCACAGCGCCAAACACATTGACATCAAACACACGCCGAAAAAGATCAGTTTCAAGCACCGCGTTATCCACGTATTCACAGTAGCCTGCACAGATAATTACGACATCCAGATTGTCCACTACAGCACTGAGCTGACCGGTAACAGACTCTGTTTGCTCATCCTCGATCACATCATAAACAAGCGGAATAATGCGACCGCTGAGTGCTTCTGCACAGCCAACCAGTGCTGTCAGTTTCTCCTGACCACGCGCACTGACCACGACCGTATTAGCAGTGGATGCAAGCTGGACCGCAAGCTCCGAGCCGATACCCGAACTGGCACCGGTAATCCAAATGGTTTTGTTCTCGATCATTGGTAATTTTTTTTAACTTGCGCTGACGTTGTGTGCACGACGCTTCAGCCATCTTACCGGCACACCAAGCACCGGTATGTTTTCATACATCAGCGCGCCAACATCATAGACGTCTTCGTGGTAGTGAACCTTATCCTTAAATTCAAGCAGCGTCACACCACGCACAGTGATTTCATCACCGCCGGATAATCGTGGATGATTGAATACCATATCCCACTTGACTGATGCTTGATGGTCGTTACGCAACTCATCCAGGTATTCAAAACGACAATGGGTAACGTTTTTGTAAACACCTGCAAAGTAGCTGGCCAATCTATCCAAACCCTCAATCTTGCCCAGCGGATCAACAAAGGTAACATCCTGCGTGTAGATAGTCGCCAAATCATCAGCGGTAAGCTGACTTGCACTGGAGAAAGTTTGCTTTAGTGTATCTACAACTGAATTACTCATAGAGCCTATGACGTCGGTCGCTGGATTGGAAACAGATTAGCGGATTGCAGCATCACTGGAAATGATCGCTAATAAAATGATTGTACTGAACTCACGCTAGCAAGACCTCTGTGTACATGACGTGGACAATGAGAGGCCAACCGACATAAGTTGCCTTATCAACTTTAAGTGACAACATCTGAGCGGCAGCTTTAAGATGCAGCTGGCAACCAATGCAACGCAGCCGCTGATAAGGCCAACATCATGTGCAGTTAAAAGTGGCAACTTACTTAGCCTGACCGCCATCAGAGACCCACACCACATAGACGCTTTCAAATAGTATGTATCTATTCCACTTTTACCGCCCTGACGGATACAACTACGGATTGACGATTCGACTTCGCGACGAATCAGTACAATCATTCAACGCACAATACTTTTCAGGCTCAACACTATGACTATGCTGCCGGACTTTCGACTGGAAACTCACTTCTCAAAGTGGGAATTCAAAGCGCGTTATCATATGACTGCATCAGACGCCGAGAGTATGACAATGCGGGAGTTGCTACACATGGCAACACCCGAAGAGCGAGAAGCCTTTGAAGGCATGTGGCTTGGCTACACCGAGACGTTTGGCAACCCGGACTTACGCCAAGAAATCGCATCCACCTATCGCAGCCAGGACGCCGCAGACATTCTATGCTTTGCAGGGGCCAGTGAAGGAATATTTGCCGCCAATACAGTCATCCTCAACAGTGACAGCCACGCCATTGTAGTAACACCGAACTATCAGTCACATGAGACTCTGCCTGTCGCAATCTGTGAAGCCACCGGAGTGCCACTGGATCCCGATGACAACTGGTCACTCGATATAGACCGAGTTGCTGATGCTATTCGGCCTAACACTCGACTGGTCACCATCAACTTCCCGCATAATCCAACCGGCACTATTCTGCCGCCGGAACGCTACCAAGCACTTATTGAACTGTGTAGAAAACACGGGATATACATACTGCACGACGAGATTTTTAACGGCCTTGGACCATCAGGCACACAACATCTGCCGTACATCGCAGATATCTATGAGCGTGGATTGTCGTTAAATGTGATGTCCAAGTCCTACGGTTTACCTGGCCTGCGTATAGGCTGGATAGCCTGCAAGGATCGACAAATCATATCCAGCATGGAGCGTATGAAGCATTATCTTTCTATCTGCAACTCTGGCCCCAGTGAACGACTGACATTGATTGCGTTGAAAAACAGAGAGAAGATACTTGCCCGAAACTGCTCAATAGTCGATGAGAATCTGCCGAAATGGCATGCTTTCTTCGCACGCTATCCGGAGCTTTTTGAATGGAAGCAACCCGACGGTTCCTGCATGGCATTTCCTCGCTATACAGGATCAGATGGTGTAGATGCGTTTTGCACCTCACTGGTTGAAAAGAGTGGTGTTTTATTCCTGCCGGGCGCGATCTACTCATCAGAACTGGGTGACACTCCAAAGGACAGGTTCAGACTGGGCTTTGGAAGAACGGGTCTGGATCAGGGCATTGATGCGCTGGATGCTCATTTAACTTCCGAGTAAATTTTATACTCTCCCGAGACACTCTCTGCATTGGTGCTCCCCAGAACTCAGGGAAACCTATCATCTCCTTATTGCAAGGCAACAGTGGGCAGAATTTAACTGAGACTCCAAAGACTGACTATCCTGATCGTTGCAACCAACCAGAGTAGTGCGCAATCCGCGCGCCGAACGGTGAGGAGACCAGAACATCAAATACAAAACGACCCTGGTCATCCTGTGTTTCAAAAGCACTGCTTCTGGGTAACAGGAAAGCAGGCAGAGGCACAACACCCAGCAACCATCCTTTGGTAACGGGAAAATACAACTTGCTATCACTTTGATATAAACCCAGTTGCATTTTAATTGGACCAAACCGCTCGCAAACAAAACTATTTCTGTCCAGTGACAGGTGCGACTTGAATGTTTTGTTGGCAAAGCGCCTCTGCCAGGTCTCTGATTGCGCATCGGCTGTGATGGTTACACTGACGGGTATTTCTTTTGCAGCCCCTGGAAAACCGAACAACCATGCCCCAACATAACCTGATAAACCAGTGGGTCCCGCAGAGACAGCTTTACCACGATAGACGGATACACCCTGAATGCTATGCAGATCTCTTACTGGCTCGGGCAGCAATTCAAAATCTGGCAATGCACGTTGGAATATCGTTTTATTTTGATCCGTCGACATAGTTGCTTGCATTTCTGTGACCTGCAATGCGGATTATAAAGAATCCGGAGCTCGCGCAGATCGGGTGGTGATCGCCCCGAGAAATATCACGCTGCCATAATAACAGGGTAATGTTCGCAATCGCGAAATCTACCTCGCTACCTCCTGCTTCCGAATGAACAACAGGCAGAACGTGTCGCTATTTATCTATGCACCCATAGTTGAACAGCCTATGATTCAAACATAACCATCACAGGACAGACTCTCAGTGAACAACGACGAATTCCGGCAGTGGGCACACACTGCAGCAGACTGGTCTGCAGACTATCTCGCAAACATTGGCGAGCGCTCGGTCAGATCGCAGTCACTTCCAGGTAGTGTCATGGATAAGATTGCAGAGGCAGCTCCGGAAGATCCTGAAAACATGCAGGCTATCTTTGAAGATTTCAAAGACACAATCCCGGATGCAATGACTCACTGGCAACACCCGAGATTCTTTGCCTACTTTCCGTCCAATGCCGCACCGGCAGCGGTGATTGCTGAACAACTGGCAGGGGCTTTGGCGTGCCAGTGTATGTTGTGGCAAACCTCCCCTGCCGCCACTGAACTTGAGACAACCATGATTGACTGGTTGCGTCAGGCATTCGGGCTTCCAAAGACCTTTGTGGGCACGTTTCAGGACACAGCTTCAAGCGCCACACTGTGCGCAGTACTGACCATGCGTGAAATCGCACTGAACTGGGCTGGTAATCGCGAAGGCTTATCTGGTCACCCGCGCTTGCGGGTCTATGCTTCAGACAGAACTCACTCATCGATTGATAAAGCCCTTTGGGTCGCAGGCCTGGGTCAGGACAACCTGGTAAAGATTCCAACAGACAACAGCTTTGCATTACGCACAGATATTCTAGAGGAAAAAATAAACGAGGATATCAATGCCGGGTATCTGCCGTGTGGCGTTGTGGTATGCGTGGGCGGTACGTCAATGGGTGCCACCGATAAGGTTGGAGAAGTTATCGCAGTGGCACATAAATACAAGCTATACACACATGTAGATGCAGCCTGGGCAGGCTCTGCCATGATCTGCCCCGAGTACAGAACTCTCTGGCAAGGCATAGAATCCGCAGACAGCATAGTGATTAACCCACATAAATGGCTGGGAGCCCCGATGGAGTGTTCAGCTCACTTTGTGCGTGAGCCGGATAAGCTGGTAAAAACACTCGCTATTCAACCAGAGTATTTGAAGACGCACGGGCAGGACGGCATCATCAACTATAGCGAATGGTCAGTACAGCTCGGGCGACGATTCAGAGCATTAAAAATCTGGTTCTTACTGCGGGCGTACGGGTTGCAGGGCTTGCGTAATATGATTCGCAATCATGTCACCTGGACCCATCAACTGGCAGCAAAATTTGATGCTGCCTCTGACTTTGAGGTTGTGACACAACCCATACTGGCACTATTTACGTTTCGATATACACCTGAAGACACATCAGATCTGGATGCGCTGAATATAAAGCTTACCAACGCGATCAATGATGATGGCAGAGTATATCTTACCCAATCAAATCACGATGGCATCATCGTCATACGCTTTACCTGTGGTCAGTTCGAAACCACAGAAGCCGATGTGATGAGCACCTTTGATACGGTTACCGAGCTGGCTCGATCACTATCGAAATAAAAATATGACGGCCCGTGATCCTTTCAGTTAGTTGGCTAATGGCAGTGTCCCGTACCAAGCTCGCGCCTTGCATGACTAAGGAATACAACCGCAGCTTCACCGCCTTAAAATCGTGCAGAGATTGAAGAGGAAACCAATCACTGAATGACTGTGCTACATTGCGACGGTTCCCGATTATTTACCCGGAGTCGCAATGCAAACCCATGCGCGTGCAGTCGTTATTGGCGGTGGTGTCGTCGGTTGTTCGGTGTTGTTTCATCTGGCTCGCGCCGGATGGACCGATGTACTGCTGATCGAACGGTCCGAGCTGACCTCCGGATCATCATGGCACGCAGCCGGCGGCTTCCATACCTTGAACGGCGATCCCAACGTAGCAAAACTGCAAGCCTATACCGTCTCTTTGTACGATGAACTGGAAAAGCTGTCCGGCCAGTCCTGTGGCTTACACCTGACTGGCGGTGTGATGATGGCAGACACAGAAGAGCGGATGAATTTTCTGCGCTATGTACAGGCAACCGGTCGGGTACTTGGCATGGAAACAGAAATCATCACGCCTTCAGAGGCTCGCGCCATGTTTCCACTAATGGATGACTCTAACTTTGTCGGCGCACTGTGGGATCCTGTCGAAGGCCACCTTGATCCGTCAGGCACCACTCACGCGTACGCAAAAGCTGCACAAGCACTGGGCGCTA
>CAZQKJ010000249.1:0-5856 GCA_964593315.1 uncultured Granulosicoccaceae bacterium | reverse complement strand
CCAGTGACACCTTTTTGACGAACTCTGAAATCAGTTCGGCTTCCTGCACTCTGATTCTTGATTCTACGTCGGTGCTGGAGGGGGCTGTAAAAAACTCTGACTCAAGCCGCTTCAAACTGTTTTGTATTGCAGTCTTTTGTCTGCTGGCAATGCTTTTACGTTTGATGAATATTCGATTGTAAGCACTGAGCTCGGGATCTACCTCTATCAGATCGAGCACTTGTCTAAGCGTCGCGCGACGGTTAACAGTGATCGCCGAAGCCCCACTAAATGCCCCATCAATGTTGATACTGATATTCTTTTCACTGACATCCGAACGAAATGACACCACATCGCCATCACCTATAGATCGTAGCCGAAATTCATCTAACGGCAGATATTCAAACGAACTCTCACCGTTACGAACCTGACTGATGGCAGCATGGGTGACACCGGAAACAGGAGACGATAGCGCAATGACATCATCGCCAGTGATGGTATCTGTTGAATATTCAAATCGATTCGGCTTTGCCGCATTGCCACCGACATAGACCGTCTGCATCAAAGGCTTAACGACAATGGCATCACCGTCTTTCAATACAACATCGGGTATCACCCCGTTGCGAATAAAATCATACAGGTCAACAGTGGCGATAGACCGGGAGTTTCTTAGAATTTCTATTCTTCTGAAACTACCACTGGCGGAGTCTATACCACCAGCCTTATCAATGAAATTGAGTACCGAGCTACTGGGCATGCCTGAGTACTTACCAGGTTTTTGCACGTAGCCTGTCACATAAACACTGGCAGATTGAGCGGTTAATAGATTGGTGTAGACCTCAACATCGTTGGTATAAACCCGGGCTATGGCAGCTTTGACTGTACCATTTACATTAGAATTTTTTACACCACCCAGTCTTACCGGCCCCACATTGGGTATAAAGATATTGCCTTGTGAGTCAACTTCTTGCACATCATCGTAGGCAACTGCACCCCAGATGCGAACAGCAACCTTGTCGCCTACTCCAACCACATAGTCTGAATTCAAGCCAAGTGTTTCCGAATCCGAAAAGCCACCGTCAAACAGGGTATGTCCGAATGGCTGGGTACGATTACGCAACCGATCAAGCTGCTGAGACTCTGCCGCCTCAAACAGTTGGCTGCGATTATCGACCAGCACACCAGAGGACTCCACAGGGGTTTGCGCCATTACCTGAGCGTGAATGATCAGAGTGAAGAACAAGGCTGCACCTGAAGTCAGAATCTTTTTCATAGTGGTTCTTTTCTGATTACACGGCAAAATCAATGTGCTCCTTAATTGCGGCCCTGAACAGTGCAAATATGGCGTAGAGCAAAAACGACAAAATAATTGTGCCGATAGCATCGATAATACGCTTGGGTTCAGTTGAAGAAGAAGGCAAATTGGGCTGTACGAACGTAGCAAGGTATCGCTTTTTAGTTTGAGATTCAGAACGCGCTGTCTCAAACGCCTGAAGTGCTGCTGCATATCGCTGCCTGCCGAGCTCTTCCTCTATCAGCAATGGTTTAAATTTCTCTATCGCAGTACCTACTCCCTGCTCATCCATTAATCGTGAGCGCTCACGGTACAATTCACCTTCAATACCGGTAATACGGTTTTTCAACGCCCTGATTTCTGCAGTATTCTCACGCATGTAAGCCGCCTTCTCAGTATACAACGCCCGCGTTTCTGCAAGCTTGCCTTCAAGGGCTGCTATCAAACCTGAGATAGAACTGGCGTCAGTACCCGGATTAATGGACTGATTATCTTCAGTGAAACTGGATAAACGAGCAGATATATCCCGAGCATTGCTGACAGCGTTATCCACCTCAACTTGTGCCAGTTGCAATGTATCTTCAACAATGCGATCAGAGAGCCGGTTAATCAGCTGTTCACTGCGAGTAATAATCTCACGGTTGATGTTTTGCGCAAGCTCGGGCTCAAAGGCGGTAATGGAGATAGAAATTATCGAGCTGGTCTCTTCATACTGAACATCAATCATACCGCGCAAGTATTTTCGATACTCTTCATCATTAGCATTGGCTTGAAGCCTTGATAGAATATCTATGAACGGTTGCGAGTAGTGGCGGCGTAATGCATACTTTTGGTCAAGATGCTGCACCATTTCCATAGAATGAATATAGTCAGTGACAACGATAACATCCTGTGTATCCGGGTTGGTCACAGGCAACAGTCCACCAAAAGATAAATTAGCGACAGACTGACTGCCACTGCGAAGTACTACGCCGGACTCCGACACAAATCGGTCAGACGCAATAAATCCAAAATAGATTATCGCTATCAATACCGGCACAGTTGCAGCCGTAATTACTCTGATTGCTACAGGATTCAAGCGGCAGTCTTCTTAAATAGTAGTTTTCTGTACATCATAAATGCATCATCCAGATCATCGAAATAGTGCAAACGTCCCCGATGTAATACGGTTGCCACATCGCAGTTTTTACGAATCGTTTGTTCGTTATGAGAAACCAGTATTACCGATGAAGTTTGTCTTCTTTGTTTGAAAATCTGGCGAAATTTCTCTTTCAGTCTGGCATCACCTGTTTCCAGTGCTTCATCAACCAGATAGTAGTCAAAGTCGAGTGCGTAGCTCAGGGACATGGCAAATCGGGACTTCATTCCAGCCGAATACGATGACAGCGGGCGATCAAAATACTTACCTAATTCAGCAAAGTCATTGGTTCGGCGCTCCACTTCTTCAAAAGGCGCGCCGTAGATACGAGCCACGAACCTTGCATTTTCCCTGCCCGTTAAAGTGCCTTGAAATCCTCCGGAATATCCCATCGGCCATGACAGCCTGCTGGTTCGAATGACACGACCACTATCCGGTCGCTCAGCACCACCCATGATTTTTATCAGCGTGCTTTTTCCCGCACCGTTAGCACCAAGAATCCCAACACTTTTCCGATACGGAAAACTGAATGAAATGTTATCCAGCACCTTGTGAGCCTGATCACCCACCCCGTATGTTTTACTGACGTTCTCCAGCGCAATCACGATCCAGTACTCTTATCGCCTCTGACGCTCAAAAAAACCAAGCAGCACGAGACCAAAACTGATTAAAACCAGCGCAAAAATCCCCACATACCCAAGATCAATATAGCGACTTTCAAAGCTTTCGAACATTGAAGCGCGGATATATTCAATGCAATGCAGCAGCGGGTTATAGAGAAATATCTCGCGTACTTTCGGTGGCAGCATGCTGGCAGAGAAGAAAAGACCGGAAGTAAAAAAAAGCGGCCTTCCCATTAGCGGCGTGGTAAGCGAGCTTATAAACTCATAGCGAATAGTGATTGCCCCAAGCACCAGGCCCAACCCGAACCCGAGAGCTATCATCAAACCGAATCCGAATACCACCCCCAGAGGGTTGTCGATATTAAAATGAAACCCAATGCAATACAGCCCGATCATAAAAATGATAAAAACCAGGATAGCGACAGCTGAGTTCACAATGACTTTGGACAACAAGATATCCATTCGCGTTACCTGCGGAAACATCAGCAATGACGATTGTCCACGTGTACCAGATGTCACCTGTGAGAATACATCGCGAAACATAAAGAACGGACTGAATCCGGCAATAAAAAACAGTGGCGCTGCAACGCCTCCCTGACTGGTTCTGCCCATGAGATGGAAAGCTGCAACAAAAATGGATAAAAAGATCATCGGTTCAATCGCAGCCCATAAAAAGCCTAACCGACGATTGCCATAGCGTGATTTTAATTCTCTTAAGATGAGCGCATGCAATACTCGACACTGTACGGTAAACGCACTATCGCGAACCGGTACAGATCGATGATCTGTAACATCAGACGCTGAATGAGAAGCGGACATTCCGGCTATCTATCTTACAAAAGCCGCGAGTGGTAGTTCCACCCAACCATGACCTTCGTCATTGCAGGCTACACCGGCAACGTCGCGTCCATTAACAATTTCGGTAAAACGGCGGCACCATCGACCATTAGCAGAAAAATATTCTGAGGATACCCACAACTGGCGACTCACACCCTCATCAATATATTGAAAAGGAATACCTACATCGGCATTCGCCACTGCCTCAAGCCTGGCTGTACCGGCTATAACAGCGGGTGAGGAAGCCGCAGCCTCTCCACCAGACTGGTAATTGTCCGGCGTGGTAGTACAGGCTGTGGCAGACAATAAAATCAAAGCCAGTCCGAATTTGCGATTCATGTTATTCGCCACTACTGAATATCTCGAGAATACCGCAGATGGTTTCTCGCTCTCCGTCGCGTGCAGAAATAACCACTAACGCACGCACCTTGTGTTCACGCATCAGATTTTCTGCATCTTTAATTAGTGCATCTGCTGACACACATACCGGGTTAAGAGTCATATACTCACTAACTGATTGCTCCATGACAGAACACCCTGCCAACAGTGCACGTCGCAGGTCACCATCAGTGAATATACCTAACACCTTATGATCTGTATGCACTATCACCAATCCTAGTCTAGATGCAGTCATTGCCATTACCGCAGATGAGATAGTGTCTTCCGGAGCACACAGAGGTACATTGTCTTTTTGCATGACATCGCGAACACTGGAATGCAAACTCTTACCCAGCATGCCTCCCGGATGAAAGTGTGCAAAATCCGCAGGAGCAAAGTTCTTAGCCTTCATCAGAGCGACCGCCAGTGCATCACCAACCGCCATCGTCACCAATGTTGATGTGGTGGGTGCCAGATTATGTGGACAAACCTCGCGCTCTACTGGCAAAACCAGTGTGACATCGGCACTATCACCAATACTTGAATTGTCACGCCCAACAAGACTGATGATTTTGTTGCCAAAATATTTAATCGATGGCAACAGTTTGACCACCTCTTCGGTTCCACCGGAATTAGAAATTAGTACAACAACATCCACCGGTGTGATCATACCGAGATCACCATGTATCGCATCAGCCGGATGTACGTAGAACGATGGAGTGCCGGTTGAGGCGAGCGTTGCGGCAATTTTTTGACCCACAATGCCGGATTTACCCATACCAATCACGATAACGCGACCGGCAGATTGCACAATTAGCTGAACAGCCTCATTGAACTCAGGCCCCAGAACATTCGCTATACTGGCAAGTGCAGCGGATTGCGCCAGTATTGAATCCCGCCCAATTGTTAACGTGTCAGCACCAGAATGTTCTTCCTGTTTACTGGCAACGTAGATAGCGTCAGTCAATTAAACCCCCAAATTCGGTATTGATACACGCGCGTATGACAAACAAGAAGAGATCAGTGCAATTACTACGCCGCGGATCGCAGCGCTACGATTATCTCGATCGCTGAACTTTGACTATTGGTCAGTCAGCTTCTGAATCATTGCAATGCGTCTCCGAGCTGCCATTCTGTCAAAGCGACTATCGCCATCGGCATTCAGGGACTGCCGGTAAAACGGCAATGCTTCAAGCGGAGCGCCGATATGCTCAAGGCTAACGGCCAGGTTAAATAGCACATCCGGTACCTGATCATTGGCCACAGACTTCGTGTAAGCATTGACCGCATCAGACCATCGCTCTTGCACACTATAGTGATCACCCAATATGGCAAACAAGGCTGCAGGAGCGCGGGCGTGACGGTTCGCGTGATCGAGCATATCCGACTCAATGGCTTTATCAAATTCTGCAAGCTGTAATATTGAGCGGAATGCATCTTCATCATCAGCGTTGAGATGCAACAGGTGTCTATAGAGATTTTCAGCAAGTACATATTCATGATTCAGAATGGCAGTAGCGCCTGCACCTAAATTCGCATCTCTGTTGTCTGGTTCAAGTTGAAGTGCTTTAGCGTAATACCCGGCTGCCGCTTCATAATCTAGTTGC
>CAZQKJ010000248.1:0-5878 GCA_964593315.1 uncultured Granulosicoccaceae bacterium | reverse complement strand
TGAGATCAGCAGGCAGAGACCATACGGCGGAGTCACCAAGCCGAAAGCCAGTGAGATTATACCGATAATAGCGAACGCAACCGGATGTATCTCTGCTGCCTGAGCCACTGGCAGCAAGACCGTGCCGAGTATAATAATTGCCGGTATCGCATCAATGAATAAACCAAATAATAAGAACAAGGCAGCAATAACCAGAGACGTGCCAAAAGTACCGAACTCAAGTGCTGTTAATGCTCCTACTATTAGTCGTGGTACATTATAGTAAGACAGCATCCATCCAAACGCTGATGCCGTACCGATTGCAAATAGTGATATAGACGAAAATCGCCCGGTATCATAAAGAATACCGACAACGTCGCGTGCCTTGATTGTGCGATAAACAAAAAAACCCAATATAAAAGAATAGAACGCGGCAACTATCGCTGATTCGGTTGGTGTCACAATGCCACCGACAATGCCGCCGATAACAAAAACCGGTGTGAGTAACGCCAGTGCTGCGCCCTTAAAGCCTGTAATAAACTCGGTTAGCGACGGCTTGCCTGCCGTTGGATAGTTGTATATTTTCGCGTATCCGTAGACTGTCACCATCAGAGCAATAGCAATCAACAATCCGGGAATAGCGCCAGCTAGAAACAGCGCGCCAACAGAAGTCGACATAATACCGCCCCACACAACCATCAGGATACTGGGCGGAATGATCACACCCATGACTGAAGAACAGGCTGTAATAGCCACCGCAAATCGTGGCTCGTAACCTTTATTGATCATTGCGGGTATAAGAATCTTGCCGCAGCCTGCCGCGTCTGCTGTTGAAGAGCCCGAAATGCCAGCAAACAACATTGAAACTGCAATATTGACCTGCCCCAGTCCGCCTGGCATCCACCCGGTTAGCACCCGTGCGAATTCAATTAAACGATCGGTCATCCGTCCTGCGTTCATGAGATTGGCCGCAAGCAGAAAAAAAGGTACCGCTAATAATATAAAGGAATTGTATGAGTTAAACATACGGTCGAGTATTAAAAAGGGCGTCAGTCGAAGGTCAAGCGCGACAACCGGAATGGTGGCGATGCCCAGGGCAAAAGCGACCGGCACGCGTAACAACACCAATGTGATGAAGCCACCTACGAGAATCAGGCAAGCTACCCCTGCAGTGAGAATCACTGGCTGACCCGGTCACGTTCGCGGTACACAGACACAACCTGCCACAAACGATAAAGAGCAAAGAGTGCCCAGACAAATCCAGCCAGCGGTACCGTGATGTAGACCCAAAGCATATTGATTTGCATCATCACTGAACTCTGTATGGAACCGAACTTCGCATAGTCTATTCCAAACCGCGCAAAGAGGATGGCGAACACGCAAACCATTACCAGCACAAACCCGTCTTGTAGTAACTTCCCGAGCGGTGTTCGGGCATCCTTGATGACTCTTACATCAAAGTGTGTACCTTCCCAGACAGCGATCATCGAACCCAGCATCACAATCCAGATGAAAATGAACTTGGCAAGTTCTTCTGTCCAGAGGTAAGTTGGAATAATACCAGTGTAGCGAGCAAGCACCTGCATAAAGACCGGCACAATAAGGGCTGCGATCAGAAACCCGACCAGAACGCGTAAAACCTGGCAAAGACTTTCGAGCACGCGCTCGATCATTGTATACAACAGGCTTTGTCGATAGATAACATGGCGGCTGGCAGGTCCGGATAGTTCGATGTTCCGAGCCCTCCCCTGAAACAGGAGGGCCGGGTTTCGCACTTTAAGAGCTCCACTTATATGGGCTCCGCTTAATGAAGCAGATGATTACTTGGAGCGAATAGCCTTTAGTAGTTCTTCGGCTCCCAGTTCTGCAGCGTAGGCATCATGCACTGGAAGAACAAGATCAAGAAGCTGGTCGCGATCTGTAAACTCCTGCACTTTGATCTGGCCCGCTTCAGACATCTGCTGAAGCTTCAAGCCATCTTCGCTGGATTCTAATTCACGTCCGTAGTCTCCTGCCTCTTTACCTGCTTTTAAAACAGCTGCCTGCAGACCTTCGGGTAGTTTTGAGAACGACTTGTTACTGAAAATGATCGGACGAACCGTAATCGAGTGCTGCGTTAATGTGATATTTGGTGCAACTTCAAAGAATTTATATTGCAGAAGACTGGCTGCTTCATTCTCCAGCCCATCAACCACACCGGTTTGAATAGCGTTGTACACTTCGGAGTATGCAATGGCAGCGGGTGCTGCAGTAGCTGCCTCAAACACGCGCGCTTGAATGGGGGCACCCATAACTCGCATTTTGTGATCCTTGAGCTCTGCAAGGTTTGAAATCACCTTATTTGAGATCAGGTTGCGAGTGCCACCACCGGCGTAGCCGATGACGCGCAAGTCTGCCTTTTCAAGTAAAACTTCTTCCAGAGGAGCCAGCACGTCGCTTGATAGCACCGCATTCCAGTGATCAAGATCGCGGAACACAAACGGCATATCCATTAACGGAACAGAGGGTGCAAACCTAGCCAGGTTTGACGGTGCGATTATCGCGTAGTCAATGGCAACACCCTGAGTAAGAAAGTTAACGTAGTCTGGTTCAATACCGAGTTCACTGTTGCCGCGTAAATCAAAGTCGACTTCTTCATCATAGTACTCATTGACCAGTTCACTAAACTTTATCAGTGTCTTGCTATAGGCGTGTTCGTTGTCAAAAAGGCTTGCACCTCGCAGTGTTACATCTGCAGCAGTTGTGTTACTCACCAGTGCAGTGAGCCCGATAACGCTTGCACAAGCCAGTTTTCTGATACCAGTTAACATGAAAATCTCCTCCTAATTTTCAACGATAAGAAATGACTGTTCCCGCTGTATTTCTACAGCTGGTATGGTAGTAGACCACTAATTTTCTGTTTTTGCAATGGAATTGTTTCCGCTGGTGCGCGATGGCGCGTTGTTCAGTGCGAAACGGTTCAGGCTCAGGGAAGAGTTAGTGAGAGATGGCAGCAATCTATGTTTATGCGGAATACTGATACCCGCGTATTGGTTCTCGAACTGGGTTCTTGTTGAAACAAAAGCCTAAACAATGATAATCATCAATAATCGTGATCGCGTTCTTCACAAACGTATCTCGATTACTCTGTCTCGCTATCTACCCGGCTGCGGGTGAACTTTATTGCAAATCTGCCTACTGGTTGAGAAACGCAGTCACTCCGGCTGTGGCGACTTCAAGATCCTGTGCAGGACTTCCCGAACTGACACCGATGCCCCCAATAACCTCATCATCCAAAAAGATCGGAAGCCCACCAGCGAGCACCAGTATCCGCCCACCCATTGCCGAGGCGAGGCCATGGGTGGGGTTACCAGGCTGATTGGCTTCGTTAAGTTCATGTGTACCCTTTCGAGTCCCTGTTGCTGTGAAGCTTTTGTCAATGGCAAATGAGGCGCAAAGGATCTTGGCACCGTCCATCTTCTCAAAAGCGATCAGAGCACCGCTTTCATCTGTGATAGCAATGCCCATCGGTACACCGATCTCTTCTGCTTTTGCTCTGGCGCCTGCAATAAGCAAACGCGCATCGTTTATATCCAGACGTTTAATCGTCAGCATGTTGAACTCTATAGTTGGTGTTGGACATTAGCCGGGTAGCTAATCTCGGACGAAATGCATAAATCAAAGACCGCTACCAAAGGTGATGCAAGGTTCAGTACCACGGCTTGACCAGGTGTGGTTTTACCTCGTTGGATAAGTACATCCCTCGCCTTTAGCAGTAGATCATCTTGCTCTTCACCGACTATCATCCAGATTTCACTGGTTAATACAATGGGATAATCGAGCGAGTCTGTGCGATGCATAAACGGTTGACGCGCTTTTTCCACAATGTCACCGGTACAGGTATTTTCCGGCTCGTCGTACTCAGCCGGACTGACACGTTCAATCCAGTAGCTAGTGTCCATTCAGAAACAGGGTGTCGCGAGGTTGACTCAGTATGATTGGGTTTGATTATCCGGGGAATTTAATGACATCATACCTGCGTGTGAATGAGTACCGAAGGGGCCTGGGTTTTCCACCGTCACGACCAGGCATCGTGGTGTTTTTTAATGCACGGCTTTGACTACAGCACTAAGAGACCTACTCGCTGTGACAGGTTTGTCTCACACCCTGAAACGTATCGGTCTTATCACGGTGAACTTTTATTAACCGCAATAGAAATGTAAGAGGATTCGACTGACCTAATGATGCGAGCCTACCAGCGATTCACCACGGCAGTTTTACAATTGGTGGAACCGTATTCTTCCACAGACAAACCGCCATTAGCTACCGTCTGGCCTTATCTCAGATCGCACCTGCCACCGCTTAGAAATGTTCTTGTCTTAAGCTTGATTGTAACCGTACTTGCAGCCGCGATAGAAGTTTGGTTGATAAGCTATGCCGGTACCCTCATCGACACACTGGCGGTCACTCAGCGGGAAGACATATTAGAACAACACGGGTTTAAGCTGCTTATAGCCGCTGTAATCTTGCTGTTGTTCAGACCGTTGTCGCAAATGCTGCGACAGGCTCTAAACGATATCGGCCTTAACTGTAACATCGCAACACTGGTTCGCTGGCGAGCACACGATCACCTGGCTAATCAGTCGGTCGGTTGGTTTCAGGAAGATCTCACAGGCCGCACAGCGATTCGATTGGTCGATATTGGCAACCATGTTGCCGATGTTATTTATCAATGCCTCAACGCGATGGCGTTCGGACTGGTCTATATGATCGGTATTGTGATCCTGATGTCAGATACTGACTCAAGACTGGCGCTGCCACTTTTCATCTGGCTGTTACTTTATATTGGCGTGCTGGTATTTTTCATACCGCGTATGGTCGAGGCACAACAAAATTTCCAGAGTAAAAAATCTGCTTTAACCGGTGTTGTGGTCGACGGCTTTTCCAATATCGATACCTTGAAACTTTTCTCTGACCGAAATCTGATGGTTAATGATCACGCACAAGCGCTGGAAAATACTCGCCAGGCGTTATTTGTGACACGTCAGATCGGTGTATCACTGCGAACCATCCTCACTGTGTTGGAAGGAATAATGATGGTGAGTTTTGTGGGTTATGGCCTATGGCTGTGGTCACACGGATCTGCCTCTATCGGGCTAATCGGCGCGGCTGTGGCACTCAGTTTACGTATTACAACAATGGCTGAGTGGATTTTTGATTCTGTACGGTGGATTTTCCTGCGGGTGGGTAGCCTGCGCGAGGCGCTTAAGACTATAGCGCAGCCGCTGGCTATACCGATCACAAAAGATGCCCCAACATTCAACGTAGGTGGCGGTGAGATAGAACTTGATGATGTGCAGCACCATTACGGAATGACCCAGGGTGGCCTCAATGGAGTGTCATTAACTATTAAGTCTGGCGAAAAAGTGGGCTTGGTTGGTCGATCCGGTGCCGGAAAGTCAACTCTGGTGAATCTTCTTTTGAGATTTCATGAAGCGGAACAGGGCAGCATCTGTATTGATGGACAAAACATTCGCAGTGTTGATCAGGATAGTCTGCGTTCATCAATTGGGATGGTGAGTCAGCAAGCCGCATTGCTCAATCGTTCTGTCGTTGAAAACATTGCACTGGGGCGTACCGATATTTCCCAACGTCAAATTGAAAACGCTGCCAAAGAAGCACGAGCGCATGACTTCATCATGCAACTGAAGGATGCAAAAGGCAGAGAAGGATATGATGCGCATGTCGGTGAGCGCGGCATTAAACTCTCCGGCGGACAACGCCAGCGTATTGCACTAGCACGTGTCATCCTCAAGGGCGCTCCCATCTTGATACTGGATGAGGCGACCAGCGCTCTCGATAGCGAGGTGGAGGCGCAGATCCAAATGGCGCTAAATGAGGTCATGCAAAACAAGTCCGT
>CAZQKJ010000247.1:0-5885 GCA_964593315.1 uncultured Granulosicoccaceae bacterium | reverse complement strand
GGAGAATCGAACACAATATTCCGCGGCCTGGCACCAGCATCAAGCGCTAGGTCGACTTCTTCAATCGAAGCAGCTTCGAGATCGAACCCGTGAGCCAGAATGGTTGCCAACATCTGTTTATGAGGATTCGTTTTAATGGCAACCGCATGTCGTGTGCCTTCTGGAAACGCTTGTGTCAGCAGGTCCAGCCGCTGAGTCAGTACGCGTACGTCGGCAATCAGCAATGCCGTATCTTTGGAGTCAGCAGCAGCAATAATGTGGGGCAGGCTAGCTTCAATCGGATGCAAACGGTTCACTAAAGTCTCGTCATGGGGAGCGTTTGCTCAGAATATCACTCTCGGCACATGACCGTATCGAATGTGGCTTTTTGAAGTGAAGGCTCTAATAACGCGCAACTTCGTTATTGCACATTTCTCGAACCATGTTTTATACACCACGACCAGAGTAACTTCTGTTCACTTCTCCTATCCTCTGCCTTCTCAATTCAGCAGGATCTTGCCTGCAACATTAGCGTTACAGATCATCTTTTTTCTACACCTGTTGATATTGATTATCTAAATTGCCCACTCACAGCAACATACTAAAATGTGCTAGCTAACGACCAATCAACTGTACTTTCAATCACAATAAAATCCAAGAGAACTCAGCGCGCGAGGTTCTTTTTTTCCAGCGAGCTCATTTATATGCCGTGCGAAAAAACGCGGTCTGACCAACCTACGCCAAAACACGCTATTCGATTGCGCTCTGAGCAACGCGAATCCGGAACGAGGTTTTCCAGTACATGGCGATTGTGCGACATATGACGTTGCACAGTTCTCCTAATAAAAAATAATACTTGCATAATTGGGATATAAATCCCAAACTATTATTTCGTCTAATGGAGCAGCCAAATGAGCCTCAGCACAATTCTCTCCAGATGTTTATCAAAACGCGGTCAGCAGTTTTCACAATTAAAGCCGTCTCGCACCACCCGTAATCTGGCAGTGGGCGTCGGGCTTACCCTCGTACTGTCGGCATGCGGCAGTGAGGGTTCGATAACCGTACCCGGTGACATCGCCAGTAGTGAGGATTCGATTACTGTACCCGGTGACACCACCAGTAGTGATGCCGTGGTACAGCGTTTTGGTAATCGCACTGTGCGAGAACTCAACCCGCAATCCGACGCGGTGACCGAGAGCCAGGTCATTGGGAGCTTCAACAACCTGTCGCTGCAACTGTTACGCGAACAGGGTGATGCAGAACCAGGTGCTAATACAGTTAACAGTGGCTATAGCCTCGCGATTGCTCTGGCAATGCTGCAGCGCGGTGCAGCGAATGGCGACTTATCTGTTATAGGCGAGCTGCTTGGTGTCAATGCAATCGAAGAAGCTGCTCTCTACTCCGCAATAAACGCCATAGATCTCGACCTTGAGTCACGCGGTAACGACGGTTTGGAGCTGCAGTCCGCCAATCAATTATTTATAAGACCGGGCTTCGAACTGGAGACAGACTTTCTGGATGTGATGACATCTGAGTTTGACGCCCCCATCTCTGACGCTCAGTTTGAGCAAGCGCCCGAGGCAGTGCGTGAGGCAATCAACGAGTGGGCTGCAGATAACACCAATAATCTGATACCAGAACTACTGTCGCAACCGCTACCCACTAATACGGTACTGGCCCTGTTGAATGCCACACTTCTCGATGCAAAGTGGCGTCAGACATTTACCGATGTTGATGGTCATGAATTCACCGACGCCAACGGACAACTACAAAGCGTACCGGGCTTTACTGAAACCGATGACTTTCAATTTCTTGAAACGGACGATGCTCTATCTGTTGCCATTCCCTACCAGGGCTCGGAGGTATCATTAATGATCATCGTTCCAAACGATATCGAAACCTATACCGCCAACCTGACCGCAGCGCAGATACTACAACGCCATAACGACTCACGGTCCGCATTTCTGAGACTGACTATTCCTAACTGGGAAATCGAATCCAGTATCGACTTTACCCAACTGCCCATGACCAGCAGTCTCGTCGGTCGCATGCTGAACATGACACGCATGAGCCCCGACTCCAGCTGCTGTGAAATAACCAGTTTCAAACAACAAGCCATCATTGAAGTAGATAAAGACGGCACTCGTGCTGCTGCGGTTACCAGTATCGGCGTCGGTGTTACATCTGTTCAATTGCCCGAAAGAATCGTGAATATTGACCAACCGTATTTGTATTTTATACGCGATGAACCTACCGGCACGATACTTTTTTCAGGACGCGTGTTTAGTCTTTAATATGACGGCAGCGGCACTTAATTGGCGACTTCCAGAGGGATCCGGAATCGATAACCATAGCGTTATAACATTAACGTTACCGGGACAGGTAACGTTACCGGGACAGGCAGTGCGCCAGGCAAAGCTGGCATTAGATCGGAGGTGAAAGTCCTCTACGCGCAAAGAGCTAACCGTTCGGCGCGGCTCCGAGTCCTGGGTTGTTGCTCGTAAGAGTCCCGACTAAGCGTTGACAGGAGAGCATGTAGGCTCAGTATTGAGCTCTGAAATAAACGTTGCGGGTGCCGACCTCGTTGTCAGATAGGGAAGGCCACATGCTGCGGTGCGATGAGTACATCTATCTGATGGATCTCGTGGGGTTTAAGATGTTCGCCCTTGATGAACCTCTGAGATACATCTTTCGGTTTATAAATCTGATGCCATCGGCGTACGATCTCTTTGGGGTCGGCTTTTCTGGCCAATTCGCTGTCAACATGCAATACCAGATGATAGTGATTAGAAAGTACTGCAAAGGCGGCGACGTCAATGTAGAAGAGGGAGGCAAGCCGCAGCAGATCGTTCTGAATCTGGTGTCTGCGATGTTCATAAGAACGACCGGTAACATTATCAACACCACAAAGAAAAGCTCTTCTGACACATTGTGAAACGCAGTGATAAAACAGTGTTGCTTCAAGAGAAATCTGTTGCTTACGAGGTCTGGGCACGGCGGGTTACTTCTACAGCGAACGACGTTGATCACATTGTCATGCGCGCGGACATTACGCTGAGATTCGGGCCTCAGTCTCTCTTTTTTGTGCTTGTGCACGAAAGATTTTACGGAGTTTGGAAACCCTTAAGATTCAAGCAGGTCAGGGTGCAAAGAAAGCAATGCATCACAGTTCTTATGCTCGAGGATCGAAATATTTACTTCCTAAAATCGGTTCGCTACTGTTGCGCCATAACAAAAAGTGATAGATTGATAACAGGATCTAAGGAGAGAAGTATAGTGATCAGAAAATCTATCATTTTTATTTGTTTTTTCATCTTCACTCAGCAGGCTTCTGCAGAGTTGTTTGGGCTCGCAAATGGCGGGTTAGTTGTCTCCCAGGACCAATCCGGTTTAGGTTTAGAGGCAGCGTACTCACTAGGAGAAATCGAATCTATTGATTACTCTCACCTGGGCTTAAGAGCGAGTTACCCTTTGCGACAGAACCTGAAGTTATTTGCAGATTTGGGAAACAGCAATACGCGTGGAGACGATAACATCAATTTTGGTATTGGCGGTTTATTGCGCCTTGACGCTGCGGCAAACATTAGTGACGCTATAGACTCAGCCTTTCTCAAAACATCGCTTCATTCGGTCAGTTACGTGGATTGTAATTCTGGTACTACATTCAACCCTGGCACTGCGTTAACACCAACGCCTTCATTAGATGGTGATTTTATTGACATTACGGGTGGGGTTACAGTAACGAGCAGTTGCAGTGACACACGAGGCTTTACAGCAGTGGCTGAGGGTCTGGTAAGTGGCGATGTATCGCACTTAATTAGTAATGCACCAGAGAATATCTCCTGGTATGCAAACGCGGGTATACATACATTCGGTGACCTGGGCATTGATGCTACAGTTGGGTTTGGTGCAGGGTTAGCCTTTCCAATAAGTGCCGGTACATTTTATGTTGCTTTAGACAATGTTGAGAGCTTTGTATTTTCTCTGGGTTTTCAGCAGTCACTGGATTTTCTTAAGAAGTAAAGTACGAATCAGGATTGCCGTATACTTCATAGTTCTGTAACTCGACGTCTGATTGCCCCGAGTGATCAATTACATAGCGAGCATTGGGAAGATCATTACTATACGTGCGCTGCTCAGCTGTTTGTTGTGAGTGATCATGATGAAGCCAGCGCTGTAGCAGGCGTTTCTCCAGCACATGTTCTGGCACTGTCAGTTTTATAGTGTGGTTAAAGAACGGGCGGAGAGTATGCCAGGGGCTGGTGTTGCAGAGGAGGTAGTTGCCTTCAATCAGTATAATGTGGTCCTCCGGTTGTATCAGTTGTGCGCTGGCGCGGGCTAGATCCTGTTGTCGGTCAAACACTGGTGCTGCCAGTGTATTTGTCTGGTCTTGTAAGCCCGATAACAGTAAATATAGACCGGCCGCATCGAATGTTTCTGGTGAACCTTTGCGGTTTAAAAGATTGGTTTCAGCGAGAATGCTGTTGTCATAATGGAATCCATCCATTGCCACTATTGATACGCTTGTCTGCTGCTCTAGTAAAGATTTTAGCGATTCAGTCAGGGTACTTTTGCCAGACGCCGGTGGGCCAGAAATCGCTACAAAGAAACGCTTGTGATCTGTTGCAAGGCCGAGTATGGAGTTAGCGAGTTCCTGAGTTGTCATGGCGCTTGATCAGTGAGTGATTTAGGCTCAGTTATTAATGTAACGGCATCAGACATAATGTATTCAGCAGGGTTAATTACACACAACCATTTTCGATGTCTGGTTATAGGGTTGCGATCTGAAACTTCAAATATATGCGGCATGTCATATGATCTCAATTTAATCTCTCGGCAGTGATACAAATTGTCTGCAATGGACAGTGTCGGAGATAAAGCCAGATTTTGATAGACGGTTTCTATGCCTGCCATACGTGAGTCCAGTGCAGTACTAAACTGTATTTTTTCCTGTTCAGGTATAACTCTCCTGAGTCAGGCATTGGTGCTCTGGACTGTGAATTGGTCGGGGCGATTTACCTGCACTCTTACCACCATTGACGACAAAACTTCACTGGGTAGCAATTCCAAGTCACATTGGTTAAGCACTGTAACCCTGCCATATCTCTTGGTAAGATTGGGGGCGCATAGTGCGGTGGTGATTGATCACGGGCTCCTCCGTGAGTGGTTTTGCATTTTTCTTCTCCATTTTAACGAATTGCGCTCGGGAATTAGTGCTACGCTTGATTATGTAAACACCCTGTTGATTAAGTGTCAATGGTGGTCGGAATGGCGCTTAGAGAACGCAGGAATAGTTGGCAAAAAAATATCATCGAGACGAGCGTTTCCTGATTCTACATTTGCAGTTTCAGTGGACCTGAATCGAGGCCCTGTCAGATATCCTTTGCGGCGTTTGCCGAGCACTGGTTTACTATTCAGCTAGCGTGATACACAGGTTGTATGTCCTGATGTCACGGTGCAGTTGCAATGGTCAGGCGGGATTAAAAGTTAAAGGTATTTTTGCATTGCTTGTGGCTTCGCTATCGCAAACTACAGAGGCCACTGTATTTGGTACTTCTTGTTGATTTATGGCCAAAAGTGTGGACAATTTAGAGTTAAGAAAAGCCTGCGCGAGTGATGTTGCTGCCATCCGGCATTGTGCTACAGAGGCCTATAGTCAATACGTAGAACGCATCGGAAAAAAGCCGGCGCCCATGGTGGCTGATTTTGGATCATTAGTGGCGGACGGAAAGATGGTGGTGGCTATTAACAGCGCATCGGAGATGCAATCCTCAGCTGCCAAAGACATGCTTGTCGGCTATGTGGTTTTCTACGCAGATAACAATACCATGAGGCTTGACAATATTGCTGTGTTGCCGCAATGCACTGGTGCGGGAATTGGCAAGTTGCTGATTGCAACTGTTGAG
>CAZQKJ010000246.1:0-5899 GCA_964593315.1 uncultured Granulosicoccaceae bacterium | reverse complement strand
TGCGTCAGAACCACGTAAATACACCCTGGCAAATGGCTATCTGAGTGGCGATTTACCGGCACCTGGGAAAGCGTATCTCTCATGGCTTTGTGAGCAGAGAGCCAGATGCATTCGGTCTGGATGCGTATAGTGGCCGACCTCACCGTCTGTGGTGTGCTTCTACAGGTAGACCGGTAACCACGAGGTTTCGGGTTTCATAAAGCCTCCCGGGTGATTCACATCACGAATTTCCAATCAGTTTGTGTCAATATATTGACAAATCCGTATCGAAATTGATACGATTAGCTCCTTGATCGAACCACGATACCGCTGATTGGAGTACTAGAAATGAGATTATGGAACCCGTTATTCAAGCTCATATCTGCAGTAACAGTTTTACTGTCTTTAAGTGGCACTGCCCATGCCGGGAAATTTGGCATTCGGGTGCTCGATGCAAACACCGGACTGCCGGTTGCAAATGCGGCGGTGTGTCTTGGGACCGTAGGTGACCGCAGCCTTTATGGCACCAGAGTGACGACCTACAGCGGCATCGCTCTCTATGATGATGTCCCGGCAAAATCTGTACTGGTCACTGTTTCAAAAAGTAACTACCGCGGTATAGCGCTACACAGTCCCGCAACGCGTGACAATGTGATTGCCGATGTCTTGGTGACAGAAGGATTGTCGAGCAAGAAATGTCGTGCGTTAAAGTATGTTGATCTTAAGCCTGGTATCACACATGGCGAACATAAAGTTGATTGGCCGCTTGAAATTACTGCACTGTCTTATTTTCCCAGTGGTAACGACGGCTTTGCGTTTCTGTCTTATAGCAACGGCAAGCCCACGCATTATCGTATAAGTACTGATCCAGATTTTACTGGTGCTGAGTGGAAGACATACAGTGATGTTTTTCAGTTCTCGCCAACGCTTGCTGATGTCGGCAAAGACAAATTGTATTTCCAGTTGCGAAAAGAGATCAGATCTAATGGTGGTGTGATGGACGCAATGTCCGAGGTTATCAGTCAGCCAGTAAAAATCTAGTTAACAAGGTCTGTCCTGTAAGTTACTCAGGATACTTGCGAAATAACCGTTGGAGGTTGACCCGATTGGGTTAACCTCCTTTTTGCATGTGAGCTAATGATTTTTCCATGTGAAATATACGGGGCAGACTATGCGAGAATAGCTCAACTGCTTTTTAGACTATCGATCTCGTCTTTTGACAGTGATCTTGCGTCTGATTCCAGCATCACCGGAATGCCATCGTTGATCGGGTATGCAAGGCCTGCTTGCTTACTCCACAGTTCATTCTCTATTTGTATCAGTTTGCCTTTGGTGACAGGGCATACCAGTATGTCCATAATTCTTCGGTCTAGCTTCATTAATTTATCCTGTTTTTACAGTGCCACAGCTATCTTACGCCGAGACGCTGTTGCAGTTCTGTACTGGTTGTTGTGTATTGCAGGTGTATGGGTTTTTCTGGCCTCAGGACAGCGGCGGTCGCAAATGCTGCTAGCGTCGCTTCGTGAAATCCGCACAGTATCAGCTTTCGTTTGGCGGGATAAATATTGATATCCCCGATCGCATAAATACCGGGCACATTGCTTTCATACGTGTCTGTAGTAACCGGGATATGCCGAGCTTCGGTGTCAATTCCCCAGTCCTTTAATTCGCTTTGCTTAGGTGAGTTACCTAATCGGACCAGAAGATGATCGACATCTATTGACTCTGTTTCTTCAGCGCTTAGCTGAACACTTACCTGCGTTAATGTTTTATCTGCTTTAAAGTCCGTAATCTTGCCTTTGATCTGGCGTATTGCACCGCGCTCTACCATCTGACTCAGTTGTTCGAGCAATTCAGCGTCTGCATCCAGACGTCGCTTGCGATGAACAAAAACAACCTGTTGTGCTTTTGCGCTTGTCTCAATTGCTGTACGTATCGCAGATTGATTGTCACCTATTACTAATACTTTTTTTGCCGTCACTGATTCAGTGTCGATATCACTGTAGTGAATCTGCGTGTGGTCGAATCGATCTATCCCTTCAACCCGCAGCTTCACCGGTGTAAAGGCGCCAGCGCCGGAAGCCACAAAAACCTGCCGCGCCCTAAAGGTCTGGCCTGTGTTGGTGGTGGCGCAAAACTGATCATCAGCCAATTTTTCAATGCTTTGTACGGTTTGTCCAAAATGGATGGGTATATCAAAAGGCTGGATCTGCACGAGTAGTTGCTCGATAAAATC
Source organism: uncultured Granulosicoccaceae bacterium (assembly GCA_964593315.1). Taxonomy (GTDB): domain Bacteria; phylum Pseudomonadota; class Gammaproteobacteria; order Granulosicoccales; family Granulosicoccaceae. Next base: position 3,684 of record CAZQKJ010000246.1, on the reverse strand, counting down.
GGCTGCAGAGGTGTAGGCTGTTCCCGGGATGTCGTAAATAGGTTTGTCAGGGTAGAGCTCTGTGCACTGGCCACCGGGTTTACTCATGGCCTCAACGATGTGGCATTGAATCCCCAGCAGGCCCAATTCGAAAGCCTGGAACAGTCCGACCGGACCGGCACCAATGATCAGTGCTTGTGTATCTGTTTGCATGGCAGGTCGGGGCATTGGCTGTTAGAAAGTGTGTGACATTGTATCTTACCCAAGGCGATTGGGTCAGCGACGAGCCCACGCGGCAGAATGCCGCGACAGTGAACGCACTGTCTGGACTCTTTAACTTGTTACCCGCGATTCTACCTTGCAGGCGCCTAGCTGGCATTATTCTCGTCATGTTCTACTTTTACTGTATCTAGTGTTTTTCTAATCTGCATAACACTACATAAGTGAATGGTGAATATTTATGGGTGTCAATAACCTGCTGGTGGCGGGAGTCACTTTATTGATCGGGGTGCTGTTCGGTTGGGTACTGAGGGGGTTGCGGAGCAGCGCGATTGAACAGGAGGCCGGACTTGTGGCCGCCCGCTGCGAAACCGCATCTGCTGAGCGCCAGGCATTGTTTGATGATCTGCATGTCCGGTTGCAGGACACAAATCGGCAGCTCGAGCTGGTGACCGCTGAGAAGTTCTCATTGCGCACTGCAGTGGATACGGCGCGCGCCAGACAGCAACAACAACAGGTGGCCGGTCGCCAACAGATCGAAATGCTGGAGCGACGCAATACAGAGCTTAAAAGTCAGATTGAGAGCATATCTGCACGGGTGTTTGCTGATAACAGCCAGCGTTTGACCGAGCTGACAGAATCGCATTTGCAGCAAGTGCTGGCACCACTGCGTGAACAAATCGGTGAATTTAAGCAGCGCGTTGAAGATGTATACGACAAAGAGTGCAGGGACCGCATCATGCTCAAAGCCGAGATCGGACAATTAAAGACACTCAATGAACGCATCAGTGCTGATGCTGTGAATCTAAGCAATGCCCTGCGGGGTGATAACAAGGCTTTGGGTAACTGGGGTGAGTTAATACTGGAGCGAGTGCTTGAGCGTGCCGGCTTGCAGAAAGGTCGGGAGTATGATCGCGAGGTGTCTTTCAGGAATGCAGATGATCGATTGTTCAGACCTGATGCATTGTTGTATCTACCGGGCAAGAAGTCGATTGTTATCGACTCCAAGGCCTCAATCAAGTTCTATGAAAAATCACTTCACGATTCCTGTGATAAGCCATTGAGAGAAAAGCTCTTACGTGAACATGTACGGTCAATAAAAAAACACATTGAAAGTTTGAGTGCCAAAGGTTACGAAACACTGGAAGGTATCAATACACTAGACTTTGTTTTGATGTTTGTACCGGTTGAGTCGGCACTTCAGGCGGCCCTGGAGTTTGATGATGGTTTGTATAAAGCGGCATACGATAAAGACATTGTATTGGTGGGTCCGTCTTCGCTAATGGTTACTTGTCGAACCATTCAGAATGTCTGGCATGCCGAACTGCAAAACAAAAACGCTTCACTGATTGCAAAGCGAGCAGGCGAGCTGGTAGATAAGTTTACCGGTTTCGTGTCGGAGATTGATAATGTTGCCAAGGCTCTGGATACAGCCGTTATCAGTTGTGAGGCGGCCCGTCGCAAGCTCACATCCGGCAGAGGAAATTTAGTGGGGCGTGCTAAGAAGCTGCAGGATCTTGGTGCTTGCAGTGGCAAGACGCCGGTCGCACAGGACTAATATACAGTGCTCGCCTAATCTGCGGTAGCGCTTGGTTCTGCAGCCGTAGTGGTCTTTTCAGGTGTGGTGTTGCCAACTCTCTCTGAACGAGGTGTGCAATTAAAGCGTTCGCGATAACACTTGGTAAAGTGCGATTGGCTGGTAAAGCCTGCGGCAATAGATACATCGAGTATCGGGAGACTGGTTTCCATCAACAAACGTTTTGAGTGTTGTAGCCGTAAGTCCATATACTTTTGTTGAGGTGTGCACTGCAGGTGTCTTTGAAAGAGCCTTTCCAGTTGCCGTTGTGATACCCCAATACGCGCCGATATCTCCCCCGGCGTTAGTCTGTCTTCGATGTGGCTCGCCATAACTCTAAAGGCCGCTGCCAGTTTGGGAGACTTGCGCGCCAGGGCAGTATGTTGTGCGATACCCTGAACGTCGGTCGACATCCTTATGCGATCATGAAACAGCCAGGTGCATACATCAGTCACTACTTCATCGCCGTAATCTTCTGCAATCAAGTGCGCCATCATGTCAAACGCACCTGTACCACCGCAGCATGTGCAGCGATTGTTCTCAATAACGTATACAGACGGATCAGCTTTAATGTCTGGATATGCCTCCTTGAAGGCATCTATGCTTTGCCAATGTATGGTGCAACGCTGGCCTTGCAGTAGTCCTGCATGTGCCAGTAGCCAGGCACCTGTGCTGACGCTGCCAATACTGGTGCCATTCTGCGCGTGGTGTTGCAACCAGCGTATTGTGTGTTCCGGCTTATAGAGCTGTGTATTCACACCGCCGCATACAAAAATCCTGTCAAACCTGTCGCTGATATCCGGCATTCTATCCGGCGTGAGGGTGATGCCGTTTCCTGCGGTAAGTGGCTTGCCGTCGTCGGTCAGGAAGGTCCAACGGTACAGCTCTCGACCCGAGGTCACATTGGCTGCGCGGTAAGGCTCGACTGCAGACCCGAATGCTAGCATGGCAAGCTCAGGTGCCAGGAGAAAGCCTATCTCCAAGGGTGTGGTTCTTGGGTTCATCTGTCGAATTTACGATAAAAACACGACTAAAGGAATAGAAAAACAGTCGATTACTCCTCTTTGACGTTCTTACGCACGGCTAACCACTCAGGTTTAGATGAGCAGCTCTTAGCTAACCATCTGTTTTTTTAATGAAAAAAAGTTTGGTTTTTTCCAAATTGCCCATATAATCTTTGTACCGCGTGGAGTTGTGCGTGGGTTTCCAGCGATTGTGTAGTTTGCACTGCCCTGACCTCCAAACTCAAACAGTTCCGAGCGGCTTCCATCGTTGGCAGTTGCCGGCGTTTTTATGTCAGTGCTTAAGTAGCGCGTGTTATATAGAGATTTGATTCACAATGTCTGAAAAGCAGCAAGGAACCGTAAAATGGTTCAACGACGAGAAAGGCTACGGCTTTATTTCTCGTGAAAGTGGTAGTGATTTGTTTGTGCACTTCCGTTCAATCATCGGCGAAGGTCGCCGGACTCTCGTAGAAGGCCAATCGGTCTCCTTTACAGAAACAGAAGGCCAGAAAGGCCCGCAAGCAGAAGAAGTAACACCTGAATAGGGTTTAAACTCTTCACATTGATTGTATTAAAACGGCCAGCTTCAAGCTGGCCGTTTTTTTTGCCTGTGAGTACTACCAGCAGTGATCGTTGGTAGCGCCAGTATCACCGAGTGCGTTGATAGTCATACTCGCACATTCAGTATCACTCGCCTGAGAGCCACCGGTTACTGGAGTAGCTGTCAAAATATAGGCGCTTCTTGTTCGGCCAGAGACTGTAATATCGTAGTAACCTTCATCGCTAGTGGTACTGACATCGTTGGTGCCACTCGGCGTGCAATTTTCGAAAGTGAACTCCTGAGTTCTGCAACGCTCCATCCGCTGCGCCGCGCTGCGCAATGCAACATGGGCATCGGTGCGACGG
>CAZQKJ010000245.1:0-5918 GCA_964593315.1 uncultured Granulosicoccaceae bacterium | reverse complement strand
AATAAACCGGTTGGTCAACTTTGATCACCGCTGTGAACCGCTCTGGAGATTAACTAAAGATATGCGCAAGCTGATACTGGCCACACTGTTTTTCGCGCTAACACTAGGCACTAGTGCACACACTGCTGAGCTCAAGGAATCCTTTACCTACGGCATCAACTATGCGTGGAAGAACTACGCTGGTGACTTCGGTGGCATTGCCGCCTGGGGCAAACCAGGGGTGGCATCCAGCCCTGATGAGTTTCGTGAAGAATTACAGGACATGGCATCTAACGGTATTGAAGTCGTTCGATGGTGGCTCTGGCCGGAGTTCTGGACCGACGCCATTACTTTTGATGCAGATGGTGCACCGAATCAACTTGGACAACAGGCAATTGACGACGCACTGATGGCGTTGCAACTGGCTGATGAAGCCGGCCTGCGCGTTATGCTTTGCTTTTTCTCCTTCGATGGATTCCGTCCTAGTCGTGAGAGTTTCGGTATCACCATGACGGGCTACCACGATATTGTCGTCGACGATAACAAGCGCTCAAAGCTAATGTCGAATGTGGTAGAACCACTGGTTACCGCATTGGCTGCAAGCCCTCACCTTGACGCATTGCACTCCTGGGATGTAATTAACGAACCGGAGTGGGCGGTTACCGGAGAAAATAAGTACGGTGGCAACAACTTCGAACCATCAGCTGGACTGGAACCAGTGACGCACGATCAAATGGAAGTGTTCATCAACGATACCATTAAGATTCTGCGCACGATAACTCCTGATATACCCATCACTATTGGTAGTGCTGCAGCCAAGTGGCTCAATGCGTGGGAAGGATCAGACTACGATTTTTATCAACCGCATATCTATGACTGGGTCAACGAATACTGGCCGTACACAGCATCTCCGAGTGACCTCGGCTTTGACGATAAACCGATGATCATGGGAGAGTATCCACTCGAGGGTCTCAGCGTGGCAGATGCCGCAACCATGCAGGAGAGCTGGTTAAACAACGGCTATGCCGGTGCACTTGGCTGGGACTACCGAATCACACATGCATCTGGCGAGTCTGAAGACGAGAAAGCCGTACATCGGCAAGAGTATCTGGCAGAACTGAAAAGATTTGCAGCCGAGCACAATGTTGCAGGTAGCGATACTCAAACCACCGGTGAAGTAGCAGAGCCACCGACAGCTGCTGCACAACCGAAAAAATTGCCACTATCTGCACCTGCCACACCTGCTATTGAGATTGATCAATAGTCACCAGCTTCGGTGTCACGGCAAATTAAAAAACAGTGACGGCATCCGGGGCGATGCCGTCTACAGCAGAAAGATTGACGACACTAGCCCGATCAACCCGCCAAATACAGCACCCCAGACAACCAACCAACCCAGGTGCTTGCGAATCATGCGCTGCATGATTTCCTTGACCAGCTCCGGTGTCATTTCATCAAGACGACCTTTGACGATAGCGCCAATTCTGTTAGTAAAGTCATCACTCGCGGTCACACTCTGCAGCTGCTTCTGCAGATTTTTTTGAAAGGACGGCGATCTGACAGTCTTCAATAGAAATTCCTGCATACGGCTTTTGAATGGATCTCGCATGGTATCCAGTGCCTTTTCTCCGCCGACCATGGCGAGCATCGAACCCAACGAGGACTCCATAACAACGGACACCAACTGATCAAAAGCGTCATCCATATCGAGGTTGTTCACCACGGGTTCAATATCGATCGCCTTGCCTGCGTCATCATTGTCATTAAAAAACTTCTCGACATTCTCACGATTGAACAGCTCTCGTGTTACCAGCGTTTGGATACCTGTTTTAAACTCTTCAAAGTGAGTCGGTATGACACCAGAGCCGTACAGACCCGGCACCTTCTCAAACAGCATATGCACCGCAAGCCAGTTAGTCACCGCCCCCGAGAGTGCAAATAAACCGGTATAGAACACAACCGTACCCACGTTACCTGGTAGTAGCCAGCCCAGAATCACCAATGCTACTGCCGCAAGATTGGGCAAAATATTTTTATCGAGCAATACCATCTACCTTATCTATCCACTACAACAGGCGGCTGCACCCACCTGCTTTTCAAAAACGCCGGCACTTGCATAAAGAAAGCCCGCACTACCACATCAAATCATCAGGTACCTGATAATCAGCATATTCATCATCGTATTGTTGATCACCGGTTTCAGTGTTGCATAACAAAACGATACTGGTATCGCGCTCAGCTATTTTCTCCGCTGTTTTTCTTGGCACCAGACTGTAGGTATCTGCAAGCTTTACGATTGCAAGTGTGCCAGCGGTTAGAGCCCCACGTTGCCGATCCGTTACGCGCAGCGTTTTGATCAGATTCTGCTCCGGAAAGCTGAACTCTATCTCGCCACGTTCAGCGACCGCATTCATCTCTATCAGTTGAGCAATCTGTGCGCGAATCATGTTCTGTTCTGCTTCGCGATTTTTCTGGTCGTTCAAGGCGCGATCTTTAGCGACTTTATCCTGCTTTGCCTGTTCGGCTGCATCGGCAATCTCATTGCCCACATTCTTGCCAGCACGCTTTAGTTTTTCTTTATTGTTGTTGGCTTTTTTCGCCTTAACCGCTTGCTTCTTATTGGCAAGCCCGGCTTTGAGTAATTGATCTTGCAGGGATTTACCCATTTGTCAGTCTCCCGGATGAATGGTCTGAATCCACTAGATGATGCTCTGCTTCAGGTGACCCGCGCCTGGTGCTTCTCAAACCTTGTACAGGCGAAAACAAGAAAGCCAGAACAAACATAAACATCAGCACTAACACTATTGTAGGGGCCGGTGCACTATCGAGCACAAAGCTGATCACAATGCCGCTAACTGATGCCAGCACAGCCGATAACACTGCATAAGTCAGCATGGCGTCAAATCGATGAGTCATCATGTAACCAATCGCACCAGGTGCTATTAACAAGGCAATCACCAGAATGATCCCCACTACCTTCAATGCTGTGACAATAACGACTGATAGTAACACCAGCAATCCATAGTGCAGCGTTTTTACCGGCAATCCTATGGCCTGCGCATGCTGGGGATCAAAACAATGGACCAACAAATCCTTTCTTTTGAACCACACCAGAAAAACTGAAAACAGCGTCACCAATCCTGTCTGCCACACAGTACTCCAGTTCAGCCCGAGAATGTCACCAAAAAGAATCTCGTGCAGATGTACATCTATATGTAGCGCAGAAAATAGCACCACTCCCAGACCGAACATACCGGAGAAAACTACTCCCATAACAGCATCTTCCTTGAGTCTGGAATTCTCGGAAATATAGCCGGTGGCAAGCGTACAAAAAATACCCGCCAGAAAAGCACCAATGACCACCGGTATACCGATAGCATACGCGATGACAATACCGGGCAACACAGCGTGCGATATGGCATCTCCCATCAAGGCCCAGCCACGCAATACTAAAAAGCACGAGAGCACAGATGCCGAAATGCTCAGCAGCACAGCGGTGATCATTGCCTGCTGCATAAAGTCGATCGTAAAGGGTGCCCATAACAGCTCAAGCATCAGGCGACTGCCTCTTTAATTTTACGCCTTGAGGCCAATAAGCCGTGAGCAGGAGCAAACAAAAATGCAGCCAGTAATACAGAAGTGAGTAACAGGATAATCACTCCTCCGGTAACGCCGTCTGTGAAGTAACTTATATAGCTTCCCACCCCACTGCAGACAGCTCCAGCGGCAATGCTGATCAAAACCAGCGTCGAGAAGCGGTCGGTCAGAAGATAGGCAATGGCCCCGGGCGTTACAACCATGGCAATCACCAGAAATGCCCCCACTGCCATCAACGCTGCCACAGTACAGGCACTCAGTAAGGTAAAGAACACCACTTTTAGTAACGACACATTAAGCCCGATGGACCTTGCGTGCGATTCATCAAAGAATACCACCATCAGGTCTTTCCAAATAACTGCCAGCACCAGTAGCGAGACCACTGAAATGATAACCAGCTGAATCGTATCCTGAGGTGAGATAGCCAGAATATTCCCAAACACTATCGTTTCAATCCGCACTGATGTCGGTCGGATAGATATTAAAAACAAACCCAATGCAAAAAAGCCACTGAAAATCAATCCGATGATTACATCGGTTTTCAGTCGCGAGCGTGTACTGATAAAAAGCATCGCAACTGCTGCAAGGATACCGGAGAAAAACGCACCCACTGAATACGGCAAACCCAACATGTAAGCGCCTGCAACACCTGGCACCACAGAGTGGGATAATGCATCCCCTATCAGTGACCAGCCTTTGAGCATAATATAGGCGGATAAAAAACCACACACAGCTCCCACCAGTGTACTGACCCAGATCGCATTGATCATATAGTCATACGAGAATGGTTCGAGCAGATTCAAGGCTTGCCAGACTCTTGTTCATTCTCACCATAGAGTACAAATGGTCTTTCATCATCCGTAATCACTGTCACCTCACGCGCGTCATCATCGTCATGCAGTTCCTGCCCTGTGAGTACATGAAATCGCAGGACTCCACCGAACGCCTGTTCAAGATTCTTTCTGGTAAACACTTCAGCAGCGGGCCCATCAGCCAAAACGGTTCGATTAATCAAAACCACGTGATCGCAAAACTGCGGCACGCTACCGAGGTTATGAGTTGATACCAACATCACCCTACCCTCGTCACGCATGCTGCGCATTAGAGTGATAATCGACTCTTCAGTATTGACATCAACACCCGTAAACGGCTCATCTAAAAGAATAACCCGGCTTTCCTGTGCCAGTGCACGTGCGAGAAACACGCGCTTTTTCTGTCCACCGGATAACTGACCGATCTGCCTGTGCCGATACTCGAGCATACCTACCCGCTCTAGCGCTGACTCAACCTGCTCACGGTCTTTGCGAGACGCACGACGCAACAAGCCCATGTGTCCGTAGCGCCCCATCATGACGACATCTTCAACCAATACCGGGAAGTCCCAGTCGACATCTTCATTCTGCGGAACATAGGCGACTGTATTGCGTTTTAAGGCGCGGCCCGCAGGCTTGCCGAGTATGTCGACCTTGCCTTTTGCGAGCGGCACAAAACCCATAATCGCTTTAAAGAGTGTTGACTTACCAGAACCGTTGACACCTACCAGAGCGCAGATCGTCGCATTGGGGATACTGAAACTTGCATCTCGCAGTGCGGTGTGACCATTGCGGTAGGTCACGCTAACATTCTCGGCTGTTATTCCCGCTGGCGGTGCGACATCCTGGCTCTGGGGATCAACCTCAACCACCAGTTAAACCCTTGACGATGGTCTCGGTAGTAACGCGCAACAAATCCAGATAAGTTGGCACCGCCCCGTCAGGCTCGCTCAGGGAATCAACATATAAAACACCACCATAGGCAGCACCTGTATCACGTGCAACCTGCTTTGCAGGTTTATCAGATAACGTGCTTTCACTGAATACCACGGGAATGTCATTTTCACGAACCGCATCTATCATTGATCTGACCTGCTGGGGTGTTCCCTGTGCATCAGCGTTGATTGGCCATAGATAGATTTCCTGCAGGCCAAACTCACGAGCCAGATAACTGAAGGCACCTTCAGTGGTGGCAAGCCAGCGCTTATCTTCAGGTACGGTATTCAGACGCTCAGTGATACTTAACGCCACTGATGCAATCTCTTCGAGATACGCTTCTGCATTGGCTTTGTAGAGTGCAGCATTATCCGGGTCGGCAGTAGACAGCGCCTGCTCTATGTTGCGAATGTATATCGATACATCATCCGGCGACATCCATGCGTGCGGGTTGGGTTGGTCTGAATAGGGCCCTTCTCTTATCGGCAGAGGCTCTACACCTGCGGAGACCACAACATCAGTCGCGTTTTTTACTCGGCAAGCCCATTCAGTTTTATCAGTTCTTCGTGAGATCCCTGTTCGATGATCTGACCC
>CAZQKJ010000244.1:0-5921 GCA_964593315.1 uncultured Granulosicoccaceae bacterium | reverse complement strand
AAACCAGACGATGATTTTATTAAATCACTCTGGTCTACGTTGTCGCTGACCGGTACCGACTATACTATTTTCTTCCGCCAACTGATGAATGTCGAAACCGATACTGACAATGCGACCATACGCAGCATCATCTTGCCCGCAATATACAAAGAAAAAGAGTTTACTGCAGATACTGAAGCTGGATTCTTGAAGTGGATTAACCAGTGGCAAAAACTGACAGCAAAACAAGGTGCAGCTCAAAAGGAGAAAATGCGTAGCGCTAATCCGAAGTATGTACTCAGAAATTATTTAGCACTCGAAGTCATAGAGGCTGCAGAGCAAGGTGATTTCAGTTTAATGGAAAAGCTGATGAAGGTATTGCGAACACCGTACGATGATCAAACCGATACAGATCAGTTTTCGCAAAAACGACCAGACTCGGCTACCAAAAAGCCTGGCTGCACTATGTTGACTTGCTCAAGCTAATACCTATCCAGAAAAGAGCGTAGTGTGAGCCAACCGCACCAGCACTGCTTCTGGTTGAGTACTAGCTATGCACTACTTACCCCGACTTAGCCACCAACCCCTGCCGGTTTCCACTGCCTGAAAAGCAGCAAGGCTAACAACACAGACAGAGCAGACAAAAGAAACGGGGCCGAAGGCAGATAGACAGGGGCAACATCCCCTGTGAAGTAGCTGAATACTCTTGTCATCAGGAACGGACTGACAATAGTGGCTACTGCCGTTAGGGAACTCAGCGCACCTTGCAATTCGCCCTGTGCGTTATCCGGCGCACTGTTACTCATCAAACCTTGCAGCGCCGGCACTGCTACCGCACTGAAGACACTGATCGGCATATAGGCAAACACATGCCATGTCTCGGTCATAAACGGATACACCAGAAAAGTGGCAAGGTGCATAAACATGCCAAAGATAGCAGTGGCTTTCTCACCGAATCGTTTCAGAATCGGTCTTATCAGCAGGCCCTGAATAATCACAATACCAAAGCCGTACGCGGCCAGTGACAGCCCAACCATTCTTGCATCCCAGTTAAACTGTGCCCTGCCAAAAAATGCCCACACCGACGGATATACAAAAAACGCAATGCTTAGCAGCAAATAGACCATCAGCATTGGCATCAGCCCGGGCAACTGCTGCATTTGTTTAAACGATCCAAATGGATTCGCGCGGCGCCAGTCAAAAGTGCGCCTATTGGAATCTGTAATTGTTTCAGGGAGCACAAAGTAGCCGAATAACATATTGGCAAAGGCGATCAGTGCCGCCGCATAGAATGGTGCACGTGACCCGTACTCAGCCAACAATCCACCGACCATCGGACCCAATATAAAACCCAGTCCAAAAGCGGCACCTAATAAACCAAAATTCTTAGCCTTGTCTTCACTGGTGGAGATATCAGCCATATAAGCCGATGCTGTCGATTGAGTAGCCGCTGTGATTCCTCCGATAAAGCGCCCGACAAATAATAACCACAGAGACTGCGCAATACCCATCACCAGATAATCCAGCGCCATTACAAGCAGTGCAATCAACAACACCGGCCTGCGTCCATAGGCGTCTGACAAGCCACCCACCAGAGGTGAAAATAAAAACTGATTAATTGCAAAAACAACGGTCAATGTACCGCCCCAAAGAGCGGCTTTACTCAAATCTACGTTGCCGACTTCACGAATAAGATCAGGCATGACCGGCATAATGATGCCGATCCCCATTGAGTCCAGCACCATCGTGATAAATATAAAAACTACAGGCAGGCGCATAGGCTTGTTTTACAACTGTAATCAGGATTCAAGGGGCACACCGATGACAACATCGATCGTGTGGCTAGTCGATCCCGGGAGTCTACCTGCCTTTCCACACAGGGTCGCGTTTTTCTGCAAAAGCGCGCGCTCCCTCAAGCTGATCTTCAGAGCTGTATAATTTATCAACAGTGGATAACTGACGTTTAGAAATACGGTTGAGTGCATCCTGAAATTTCATATCTTCAGCCTCGCGGACAACCTCTTTTATTGCGGCATACACCAATGGTGGACCAGACGCTAATAGACGTGCAAGCTCCCAGGCTTTATCAAGCAGTTGATCCGGTTCGCACACCTCTTTAAGAAGCCCCCATTGCAATGCCTCGTCAGCGTCAAACCATCTGCCGGTTAACAGCAGATCCATGGCCACATGATAGGGTATACGCTTAGGCAATTTGACTGAAGCGGCATCGGCCACCGTGCCCGAACGAATTTCAGGCAATGCAAAGCTTGCGGTGTTAGATGCCAGTATCAAATCACAGGACAGCGCCACTTCAAGACCACCGCCACAACAAATACCATTGACGGCACAAATTACCGGTTTGTTTAAATTGCCAAGTTCCTGCAAACCGCCGAATCCACCGATACCATAATCACCATCAACAGCATCACCCTCTGCTGCGGCCTTAAGATCCCAACCAGGACAGAAAAATTTTTCTCCCTCTGCACGCAAAATTGCAACCCGCAGCTCATCATCATCCCTGAACTGCATGAAGGTATCACCCATCAGGCGACTGGTTTTAAGGTCTATTGCATTAGCCTTCGGGCGGTCAATGGTCACTTCAAGGACATGACCATCGCGTCGGGTTTTGATTGGTGAATCTGTCATAACGACTCCTGTAAAGATGCACTGACCAGCGCATCGGCAACTATAACTTTGTCGGTAAAGCAAAGTAACGGATTTATTTCTACCTCAGCCACCTGATCAAGGTTGGCTTCAACCCACTCGCACAGTTTCATAACAGCATCAGTGAGAGCAGGCATGCTGATACCTGACTGGCCACGATAGCCACTGAGTAATTTATAAATCCGGAGCTTCTCCAGGCACCCCTGCAAGTCTGCCTCAGTTACCGGGAGCAACAGTGAAACAGTATCCTGCATCAGTTCTGTCAACACACCCCCGACACCCATCGTTAGTTTAAATAAACCATCGGGTTCGCGCACAATGCCGACAAGCAGCTCAACGATCGCCCCTTGATGATACGGTTCAACCAACAACGTATCTGTCAACTTTAATAGCCTGTTAGCGGAGTCACGTACCTGATCATCCGTTTGCAAATTGAGCGCTACCCCAGATTGCTCTGTCTTATGCGCCACACCTGATACCTTTACAACCAGCGGATAACCGATAACGGCAGCAGCATCGACTGCCTCATCACTACCATGTACATTCATAACCGTTGCTACAGGCAAACCGGCTGCATGCAGTATGGTCTTGGATTCGTACTCGGACAATACGCGCAAGTCAGCTATTGATACCTGCGATTGCAGTAAAGGAAGCATAGAATGTTTCGCCGCTCCTATACACGATACAGAAACCACCGCATCCAACGCTTCATCGACTCCGCCAAACGCCGGAATATTATATTGCATGAGATATTCACTGACATCTTCCGGCAGGTTCTCAGGCAACGATGCCAGCACCGCAACCCTTGCACCGGTAGCATCCCGCGCTGCAACCAAGGCATTGATTGCAACCCACCAGCTGTCATCTTCACAAATATCAGATCTCGGAAAGTCAATCACCAGGAATGTCATCGCGGCTGGGGTTTGCAACATGGCAGTGAATGTTGCTGTCATGGCAGCAGAGTCATTCCAGATATAGGTGTGATAATCGAGTGGATTGGCCAGTGCCACCATCGGACCCAATGCTTTTCGCAACGCAGTTTCCTGCTGCACGCTGAGAGACGGGTAAATCAATGGCCTGTCACCGATCGCGTCTGCCATCAGACTGGCCTCACCGCCCGAACAACTCATTGACGCTATGGTATTACCGGTTAACACACCATTGGTATGCAACAATTTCAGCGCCTCAATAAATGACGGAATAGAATCCAGCCGTGCGAATCCATAACGCTCTATAAGTGCACTCGCTGAAGCATCTGTACCAGACAGAGAATTGGTATGAGATACCATTGCAGCTTGCGATTGCTCAGTTCTACCAGCTTTAATCACAACAACACCTTTACCGCAGCCACAGGCTTTATCCGCCAGTCTCTGCATGCCTTTGATGTCACCGAATCCTTCTATATGCAAACCTATGCAGGTCACACGCTCATCATCAAGAAGTGCGACAGCCATCTCTGCAATACTCACTTTAGCCTGATTACCTGCAGTCATTATGTAAGCAATTGGCAACGCACGACGTTGCATTGTGATGTTAATAGCAATATTGGATGACTGGGTGATAATTGCCACACCACGCTCGACTCGCTTTCCACCATGTTGATCCGGCCACAGCAACGCACCATCCAGATAATTGATCAATCCATAACAGTTAGGTCCGATGATTGGCATTTCACCGGACGCTTCGAGTAGTTGTCGCTGTAAGGCGGCAGCTGACTCATCTTCTGCTGAAGCCTCGCTAAAACCTGCTGCAAAACAAACAGCCCCACCGCTGCCGATTGACGCGAGCTCTTTTACCAGCTCTACGGTCAGATGCCTGTTTACTCCAATAAAAGTGGCATCAGGTGCAGACGGAAGTTCTTCAACAGATCGGTAGCATTGATAGCCAAGTACGCTTTCGTGTTTCGGATGCACCGGCCACAGCTCGCCTTTGTACTGCATGCGAGCACACTGTTCTATCACACTGCGACTCCATGAACCCCCAATGACAGCAATGCTTGAAGGACGCAGCAGACGATTTAAGTCAGTATTCATAGTGTCTCGCTACAAAACAGCCCTAGTGCAGACAATCACAAAACGCCACATCAGGCTCCCAACGGCCTTAGCAATTCACGGCTTATAATATGGCGCTGAATTTCAGAGGTACCGTCCCAAATTCTCTCCACTCGTGCATCGCGCCAGAAACGCTCTATTGGCAAATCATTCATCAATCCCATACCACCAAAGATCTGTAATGCCTCATCGGTTACTCTGGCAAGCATCTCGGAGGCATAGAGCTTGGCACTGGCAATCTCGCGATTGGCAGGTAAACTCTGATCAAGTCGCCAGGCACCCGAAAGCGTCATCAGGTCAGCCGCGTCTATCTCTGTAATCATATCGGCAATTTTAAATCCCACGCCTTGAAACTTGCCTATAGCCTGACCAAACTGTTTTCTATCTGCCGCCTGAGCCAGCGCCAGATCAAACACCCGGCGCGCGCGCCCGACGCACATGGCCGCAACCGTAATGCGTGTGGCATACAACCACTCATTCATAATTTTGAACCCGCCGTGTACCTCACCTAATATCTGTGACTCTGGCAGACGGCAATCATCAAATTGCAATCGGCAGTTTTGATAACCGCGATGTGAAACAGAATCATAGCCTGGAAGTATTTCAAAACCGGGTGTACCACGATCTACGAGAAAACAAGTAATTTTCTTTTTCATGCCTCGTGGCGTTTCTTCTTCGCCGGTAGCAATAAATACGATCACAAAATCTGCAACATTGGCGTGTGAGATAAAATGCTTACTGCCATTGACCACCCAGTCACCACCTTGCAATTTTGCGGTGCACTTCATGCCGCGCACATCAGACCCTGCTTCAGGTTCGGTCATAGCAAGCGCATCAGACCGCTCGCCGCTGACAGCGGGTAACAGATAACGTTCGCGCTGCTCTCCTTCACAGGCCATCAGTATGTTAGATGGTCTGCCAAAAAAGTGATTCAGCGCCATAGAAGCCCTGCCAAGCTCTCGCTCCACCAGACAAAAATCCAGATGACTCAAACCACCACCACCCACTTCTTCAGGCATATTGCAGGAGTAGAAACCGATATCCATACACTTTTGTTTGATCTGCTGCGCGAGATCATCAGGCACTGCACCGGTGCGCTCCACCATCTCCTCGTGCGGATAGAGCTCTTTCTCGCAGAACTCACGTACCGTGGAGACGATCAATTCCTGCTCTTGCGTTAGCGCAAAATTCATAGATGGACCTCCAGGCTAGTCTGCATCTTTTAAT
>CAZQKJ010000243.1:0-5945 GCA_964593315.1 uncultured Granulosicoccaceae bacterium | reverse complement strand
CCTCTCCGATCTTCCAGCCAGCGGTGGATGTACTACCGACACTATTGTCACATCCGTTACGTCAGATTTTGATGATGCCCATCAACCTGGTACTCAAATCTACCTTCGATCTTCTGAATTGGAAGTAAACGATAACTCTATAGCAGGATTTTCTTTTCCTAATGTAGCTATTCCACAAGGTGTAACAATCAACGCCGCCTCAGTTACGATGACTACCGGTTTTACCGTCGCTACCCCTCCGTCCACAGACACAAACAACGATAAAAATAAAAACAAGAAAAAGAATCAACCCGCTCAGAACACACCAACCGAGAATATCGATGAGCAAGGGATGGCAATTACGCTTGAGAACAACGCACACGCCGTACCCTTCGATTGGACTCATGATGATCTGGGCAAGCGTAACCGGACCAGTGCCGTTGCATGGAACAACTCTCCAAGCACCACCTTCACAACAACAACCTCTCCGGATATCAGTAATCTGGTAGAGCAGGTAGTAAGTAATCCACAGTGGACTTCCGGAAGCAGGATCAATCTGTTTCTCAACAAAACCAGCGGCGCTGCTGCAAGTCATCGAGCGTTTTTGTCGCACGATTACAGCGGCAGTCAGGCTGCCAGGCTGACGATTAACTACACAACCTATATAACCAATGTCGAAGATCTTATCGAAGGCTCAGTGGCAGATGTACGAACCAAAGTTATCGAAGAGTTAAACGAGTTTATCGCCGATGAGGGTACCCCGACGGTGGGTGCGCTGCTGGAAGCACAACGCTACCTTGCAGGTGAAGATGTCGTGTACGGCAGGAACCGATGTAACGCAGGCGATTCAAGTTGCCGATACAGTCGAATTTCCCATCAGCATAGTTACACTGGCGGTTCAGTGGATCGCTCAGATCTCTGCTCAACAAGTTCACCGAACTCATTTAATTGTGGCTCAGAAAAGATCGTCGGCTCACCCACTTACATCTCTCCGATCGATCACGAGTGTCAGGCGCAACATATCGTTTTATTATCCGATGGCGAACCAAGCGTTGATGGTGACGCAGTAGTTGCCGTTAGAGACCTTCTGGGTGAAAGCTGCGCGAATCCGGCGGCCGACGCTTACGGCGAGAAGTGTGGAGTGGAGCTAGCAGCTTACTTGAAAAAAGCCGATAGCCACCCGCAAATACCAGGCACACAAAATGTCACGACACATACGATCGGCTTTAATTTCGACTCACCCTGGCTAGAAGATATAGCTGCTGCTGGTGGTGGTGGTTACTACCCTGCCGCATCGGCCGCCGAGCTGACCGACGCTGTCTCAACTATCTTGTCTCAGATACACGATGTCGATACCACTTTTGTAGCGCCGGGAGCTGCTATTGATCAGTACTCGAGAATTTCGCACAGAGAAGATGTCTACTTAGCGCTTTTTACGCCGAGCTTGCAACCTAGCTGGACTGGCAACCTAAAAAAATTCGACCTAAAAAACACCGATGGAACGCCAGCACTTTACGATGCCAATAACAGAAAAGCGATTGACCCTGATTCCGGACAATTTAATGCACTATCGCAAAGCTACTGGTCGACCGAGGTAGATGGCAACGATACTTCATTAGGTGGTGCCGCATCTCTATTGATTCCAGATAATCGAAAGCTATACACCTACTTTGCTGCGCAAGGCAAAGAACTATCTGCAACAGGCAATCACATAGAACCTGGCAATCCCAACATAGAGAGTTTTATGCTTGGCGCTGGCAACGATGCAGAACGCACCCAGATTCTCCAATGGCTTCGCGGTATCGATGTGAAGGACGAAGACGAGGACGGTGATACCAGTGACTTCCGTCATCACATCGGTGATCCGTTGCACTCACGACCGGTAATAGTCAATTACGGTGGCATTGAAAATAATCCTGACTCCGTTGTCTTTGTTGGCACCAATGAAGGTTTTCTACACGCCATTAGCACCAGAACCGGTGAGGAAGAATTTGCATTCATGCCAAACGACCTACTGGTCAATACCAAGGTGTTATACGATAACTTTGCAACTTCATCGCAGAATCTAAGACCCTATGGTCTAGACGGTGATCTCAGTCTGGAGCACAGAGACAATAACAATAACGGTATCGTTGACGCAGGTGAAGAAGCTATTCTCTATGCAGGCATGCGCCGTGGGGGCCGCAACTACTATGCATTAGATGTTAGCGATCGCACAAACCCGAAGATAAAATGGGTAATCAGTGGTGGCTCTGGTAACTTTGAAGAGCTGGGTGAAACCTGGTCAGAACCTTTACGCTCACGCATTAAAGTGGATGACGGCGTAAAAGATGTTTTAATTTTTTCAGGCGGCTACGACAGATCCCAGGACGAAAAAAATGAACGCTTCCCGGATAACGTGGGTCGCGCTATCTATATCGTTGATGCAGAGTCTCCAGATAATCAATACTGGGTGGGCACCGGCAATCCATTGGACTCTTCCAGCGCCGGTGAGTTTTTCCCTAATATGGAGTACAGCTTCCCAACTGATCTCAGTGTAGTCACCAATGGCAATGACGGGCTGGCTTCACAGATCTATGCCAGTGATGTTGGCGGAAGAATCTGGCGATTTGATATAAATAACGGTGAGTCGGGTGCTGATCTTGTCGATGGCGGGATCATCGCAGACCTTGCGGCCGACGCAAACCCGATTGAAGCCAGACGATTCTTTCACCCCCCTGATCTTTCACTAACCAGACTAAACGGCAAACTAACGCTTAATATAGGCATTGGTTCCGGCTACCAGGCGCACCCGTTAGACACGACTATCAGTGATAACTACCATATGATTCGCTATCCATTTGACGCCAGCGGCAACTATGGCATTGTGGATAAAACCACAGGCCTCTTCCGACCTGTCAAAATTGATGACCTGTTTGATACAACCGATAATTTAATCGGTGAGGGAACACCTGAGCAACAAGATACCGCAGCACTCGCTCTGGCTGAAAAGCAGGGCTGGTACATCAAGAAACTACGCGCTGGTGAAAAAATACTGGGTGCATCCGCAACACTGGATAATGTAGTGCGATACGTAACCTATGTACCCGGAGCTTCCGGAGACGGATGTTCTCCCAACATTGGACAGAGTTTCTTCTGGGCAGTTAACCTTGAAAACGGTACGCCGGCATCTGGCTTAATCGACGACACCACTGCCGATGCTACAAGCACTCCTGACCCATTGAAAGCAAAGGATCGCTACATTGAAATTCCCGGAGGCGGTTTGGCACCACCGGTAAAAACACTATTTGTAACAGACGGTACCACCGTTACTCCAACCGATGTGACTGGCGTGAATGTGGTGCGCACTGCAAACGGAACCGAGCTAATCAAAAAATGGTTCTGGTCTGAGTACCCCGAGTAATAGGAATTCGTAATAGCAATTCCAGTAACCCAATGTACCGTGGTGTTTCAATAAAATTGATCAAGCCTGCCAATGCAGACGATCTATAAAAACAGTTTACATAGCTTTTGGCACAGCGACTGCGTGAGTAGCTGACGCTGCAGACTGTTGGGTGACAGGCTATCGAGCAATAGCGGCTTATCGACACTTGCGATACCCTTAAAGCGCCTTACCTGCACTGCTCCATCCTGTTCCAGTTGTGAGCGCAAAACATCAAGCTGCCGCACAGAGTCTGCTCGAGCGATAAATTCACCATTCCGGTACAAACCAAATAAGGGTGCACGTACAACGTATAGTCGCCCTTGCTGGATTAGTTCCGGAAAGCAGTGATAGAAAAAAATAACCAACAATATGCCGGCATGGATTCCATCAACGTCAGGGTCATTCAACAACACAACACGCTCGTACCTGAACCGATGCACTGAATTTGTGATAACAGAGTCTCTATCCAGGTCCTGGTCTGCATCAACCAGAAGACACCGCACAAGATCATTAAGCTGAGCGTGTTTCTTCAGGCGTGACTGAGGCAGCCTGGCTGCATTGGGTATCTTTCCCTGCATTGGCAAGATCGCCTGCGTGCATCGATCACGAAGTGGCTTCAGTGCATTTGCAGCTGTCGGGCCTTCAACGATAAACAGTTCGGTATTCTCAACACTGCTTATCAATTCAGATGTCATGGCGGGGTATGGTGAGCAGATGAAGAGTCGGCTACTGCTCGAATCACTGATCGGACCTGCCCGCGTTTGATCTGGAAACGCAGCCAGAACTTAGCTGGCTAACTCAACCGAACTCTCGGTCTTGGCTTTAATTAACCTGCGACGTGACTGCTTATACTTGATAACCGGGCTGGATGGGCGGGTGTTGCCCAACACTTCCGAAGCACGTTTACCCAATTGCATTCTGGCAGGTGCCGCGGTCTTTTGGTTCTTAAGTATTTGTCGTGCTTCCTTACGTGCCTTTTGCGCAAGCTTCTGTTTTTTACGCAGAGTCTGGAGCGCCCAATCGCGATGTTCCTGAGACACCTCATCCACTGGTTTGTTATCCAGGTTATAGCGATGCGTGTTTTTAACCATGCCATATAAATAGCCGAAGCTTGTGGTATGGCGCTTCAGTACTTCGCGAACAACTCGACCGGAAAGCTGCGGATTTTCCTCTCGGAACTCGAGCAACTCTTTGTGAATGTTCAAGGACAATGGTCGTAAGTCCGGACCATGGGTGAAAGATTCAGGCCACCGCTTTTTCATCCAGCGATGAACTTCTTTCACTTTGTCTGATGACCATTTCTTCTTCATTAGCTACTTTTTTTGCCTTTGGGGATCTTCGAAACAGGTAGTTGCTGATGTTGGTTACAAAAGTCGTCTAACCACCGCATTTCGTAACACGAACCTTACACCAAATCACATATTCGAAACTGAAAAAAACTGTAGAGATCCATCTCGTTATAACGGGTACAAATACCTGTTTCTTCTTGGATAAAAATTAATTACCATTCCCCAACACGGGGGAAACGGTCGGAGATAGTGTCAGAAATGGAATTCCAAATACCTCGACCTGAGCACTAAATAACATTTAATGCTGCTGTATGATCTCGCCATTTTCTATCTACACGCAGTAATGTGGGGACACGATGTTACATACCAAGACCAATAGGTTTGATGGGCAACGCCGCAAAATCATGTGTGCAGCACTAGGCTTGTCATCTGTTCCTTTCGGTTCTGTCATCGCGAGTGAGACCACCTACCCTGAACTCACCCTGTCTCTGTATAACCTGCACACCACAGAAAACTACAAAAGAGCGTTTTGGGTCGCAGGCGCGTACGATGAAGACGCACTGGCAGAACTCAACCACTTCATGCGTGACCACAGAACCAACGATGTGAAAACCATAGACCCTCGTTTGCTATCGGTTCTGTATCTCGTCAGCCAAAAAGTCGGTAATCCATCACAGCCTTTTAGCGTGATCTCCGGATACCGATCAGAAGAAACCAATCGAAAGCTTGCGTTAAACAATTCTGGTGTAGCTAAAAATAGCTACCATATCAAAGGTCAGGCCATTGATATCCGCAAGCCAGGCACTGAGACCAACCATCTACGCGATGCCGGTCTGGCACTGCGCGTCGGTGGTGTCGGCTACTATGAAAAATCCAGTTTTGTTCATCTGGATACAGGCCCTCACAGGACCTGGGAAGTATTGAAGTAACCTGCTACCAACACCAGCAGTACTACCGCAAAAAAATACATCACGCCCACATAAGGCCAGTTCCAAAAAGCACCCTTCCAGCTGGGAATGCCGTAGCGGCCCTGAAAAACTAAATGAGTGCCGGACAGCGGACTCGCACAGGTGCCCAGACTCCACGCAAGCAAATAACACACGGCCAGTAAATCGTGCTGTGGCTGCAGCGTCATGAGCAACGGTGTCGCACCAGAGATGGTGACAATCGGATGTACTCCGGCAACCGCTAGCAGAATCATCCCCCCCACCAACACGATAGCCTCTGGCAACCCAAACTCGGTGACTATAGGT
>CAZQKJ010000242.1:2648-5946 GCA_964593315.1 uncultured Granulosicoccaceae bacterium | reverse complement strand
CTCTATGGATATTTTTATATTCATGGTGATAAATTCCTATGTACAGATCCCTGTTTTCCCTGCTTGAGGCTCATCCCTATATTTCATCTCTATACTTCAAGCAGCCTTCGAGTCGATGTAGGTTCCAAGCTCGTTATGTATTTCGAAAATGCGGTCCATGTGTGTCAGAGTAAATACTTCTTTAACATTTTCATGCACGCTGCATAACGCCAGTCCACCTGTATCCTGCATGGACTTGTAGCAACCTATAACTGCACCGAGCCCACTGCTGTCCATAAAATCTACATTAACCAGATCAACCACAATCAAGGTATTGTGCTCAGCCGCGGCTGCTGTGACTGTCTCGCGGAAAGCCGGTGCCACCGTCGCATCCAATCGAGTTAACTCGGGGCGGATCACAACACAATTGTCATAGATTTCTTGTTCAAACTTCATCAGATGTCCTTCACTGGCCGTCGGGATACTGAAACTACGGCAACAGACACCCTGTGCTTGAATCAGCAAATCCATAGAAAATCGGAAAATATCCGCCGGTTATTTCGCAAATGTATAACTAATGATTTAGTTGCTACTGGTTTTCACTTGCTGGTGCGAATCAATCGACAATTTATTCTGTGTAACAACTCCCAAAACGGCACCAACAATGCAGATGGTTTGTGTTGTCATGAGTGATGTCACAGGACAGGAAATGCAGGACAAAAATCAAGAGAAATCAAGGCCAGTCTTCGTTATGCCTATAAAAAGATTTCTCTCAAAAAATCAGTCGCACTGGTTATGGATAGCCGGCGGAGCATTGGCGTTCGCATTAATTTTTACCAGTGGCTACATAACGCATCATCTGACCGCAGATTTTTGGCACACGAAGTCAGGTTCGATACCACAATTTGCGGCGGCTAAAAGCTCCCATCAAAGCACCGGGGACACACTCGGCGAGGGCGGACTCGCCAACGGCATCCTCAAACCCACTGAGCATTACGGCAGCTGCGGGACCGGTCATGATGACGCTCTGGCAAGCGTGTTCCAGCCGGTTACCAATAGCTGCACCATCGCACAAGGGGAGCTGTGTCACGCCGATCTGGAAATAGCAAAAACTGCGTGGCAGTATTTTGAAAACAACTACAACCCGGATACCGGGCTTGTGAATGCGGTAGACAACTACCCATCGACTACCATGTGGGATACTGGCTCTGCACTAGCCGCAACAATTACCGCACACAATCTGGGTTTACTAGACGCACGCAGCTTTGATCAAAGAATCATGGCAATGTTTAAAACCCTGACAACCATGCGCCTGTTTAACGATGAGGCACCGAACAAAGTTTATAACACTAACACTATGCAAATGGTCGACTACGGCAATCAGCCGACTGATGCAGGCATCGGTGTTTCCATACTCGATCTGGCGCGATTAATTTCATGGCTAAACACATTGAACTGCATGCACCCGCAATACCACAGCGCTATCAATGCCACATTGTCCCGATGGGATTATTCAAGACTTATTCAGGACGGCAGCATGTATGGCATGGCACTAAACGATGAGAAAATTGACGTACTCCAGGAAGGTCGATTGGGCTATGAACAGTATGCCGCAAAAATACTGCAGCACGTCGGGTTTGATCTACCGGTTGCCTCGGACTATGACAACGAGTATCGCAGTAATACCGATATTCTGGGTATACCAATAGCACACGACACAAGAGACCCGCGACAACTCGGTGCAAACAACTACGTGGTCACAGAGTCCTATGCAATGGATGCAATGGAGTCAGGGATTGATGACAAGAACCGTCAGCTGTTGCGAAATATTTTCGAAGTACAAAAGAAACGCTGGCAGGAAACAGGAATCGTCACAGCGATCTCTGAAGACAACATAGATCAGGAACCCTGGTTTCTTTACAACTCGATATTCAACGCAGGCCTCGCCTGGCAGACTACCAACAGCAGCAATACCAGTTATGAACATTTAAAGTCTGTATCAGTAAAAGCAGCCTTGTCTATGGCGATGCTTTTCCCTGAAGATGAGTACAGTCAGGTGCTTACCACTGCAGTGCAGCATGCGTACGATCCCGACAAGGGCTGGTATTCCGGCATCTACGAAAATGGCGGCGGATACAACACGGCAATCACCGCAAATACTAACGGAGTTATTCTCGCAGGGCTGCTGCACAAAAAGTATGGGCCGCTGCTGCCACATTGTCAGAACTGCAGCAAACCTATAAAAATAGACAGCCCGTTGTTGGAAAAAACCAATGAAAACTGTGTACTTTGCACAGTAGCCACTGCCGCTGATTAGTTCTTCTAAAAAACTAGTCGGTCAAATACACAAGATTAATGAAGGCTTTCCGCCGCACATTGCTGGTTAGCACTTGCCTTGTGTCAGTCACACTGGCCATTGCTCGCACCGAGTCGGATCAAAGCAATGAATCACTGATTGCGCTTGCTCATAAACTTCACTGTGCTGACAACGCTCAATCCGCGGAATCCGCCATCAGAGATATACAAAATCACAAGCGATTCTCACCCGGCCTGCCCTACGAATCGAATGATATCCCTGACCCCCTGTTACGCGCCGCTTCACTCGACAGGCTTTTATCCGTTTTATACACAAGCTCGATCACTTATCCGGAACATAAAGATTTTATTGAACAAACCGTTATAAGCTGGAACTTCTGCAGTATTGTAGACAACGGAACAGTCTATGACATCGCTTATAGAAATGGAAAACATACCAGAACGCGTTCACCGGGTTCATTCAGCGACTGGCTTGGTTTTAGGCAATTCGGGCTCATAGCGGGTAACAAAAACACAAACGTTTTTGATTATCAGACACCCTACAAAAATTCAATCATCCGTTCACTTGCTGACCGACGCCAACAGCGCCGATATATCAACCACTGCCTGCCTCATGCAGACGATGAACATCTATACCGAAGCTTTGGGAAATATTCTATTAGTCGAGTAATACCACTGGAATCCACACCACAAGATTCTATTGATGATGGCTGGCGGCATGAATGCCCCGGGAAAGAACTGCACTTTACAAAAAACGAAGACAGTCAAAAAGAAGTTGCGGCACTCTATACAGCACCAGCATCTCACCCCATAACGAGCCAAATCGATTCACGAGCTGGATCACCTATTGCGATTGCCGCCGCAATTGATGCAGTACCTGAAGAATCAAAAATTAAACATCCCGGTACAGAAGATCACCACATTGCCATCACTATGCCTGTACCCAAACCTGTACCCAAACCTGTACCCAAACCCGTGACGGTTGCGCTTGAAAAAATCACAG
>CAZQKJ010000242.1:0-2548 GCA_964593315.1 uncultured Granulosicoccaceae bacterium | reverse complement strand
CCTGTACCCAAACCTGTACCCAAACCCGTGACGGTTGCGCTTGAAAAAATCACAGTTCCTGAAACCGGCATACCAGTGGAGTTTGATCCTGTCACTTTAAACGTTGCGACTATACCCGAAGTGGAAAGACCCGCTCCTGTTGTCATCACACACCCCGCCACAGGCAGCGTCGTTTCTACTACCAACATCAATAACTCCAACGGACTGAGCGGCTCCATCTCACTTGAAAACAGATCACTCAGAAGCCGTGATACCAGCGTTAAGCTTGCAGTGTCCTACAGCCCAAAGCGTGACAGCTACTGGTTCGTCCGTTCAGCGTTAAATATTTCGCAGCAGAGTAATCCCTTCACCTACTCCTGGGGATTTGGCTATGACGACTGGCACCCGGGCACCTGGGGCGCACAACTTAATCATTGGGGGCCACTGCAATTTGGTGACGGGCTGGATTTGGACAATGCAGTGGCCGAAGTCAGCTATAAATTTCATAGTAGCTGGCTTACACAACATAATCTGGCTAGTTCTATCGCGCTGGCAAAACCCTTGTCCGATAAACCGGTATTGAGCTGGGGCTGGTCGTGGAATCCGCACACCGACTGGTTTATTCGTTCTACTCTGAATAAACCGTTAGACTCTGGAGATCTTAACTGGTCTTACGGGTTTGGCTTCACCCGCTACACACATTCATCTGTCAGTTTCGAATATAACAACTGGGGACTGAATGCTTTTCCAAAAACAAACTTCAGGAAGAACGGCCAACTCAGTCTTATATATCGTTGGCAGCGATAATCCAGGAAGAGTTAATCAGGGCAATTGAAACATTCAACCGCCTGTCAATTACATTCAAAAACAACACTCAATAAAAAACTTGTTAGAAAGATACGCCAGCTTGTCTAAAGGTGTTGCAGTTTTCGATCTTGCCGTTGCGCAACCCCTCACTGAACCATTGTTGTCTCTGTTCCGATGAGCCATGGGTGTACATACTCTCATGAGGGGTATGCCCCGCTTTGCGTAAGAGAACGTCGTCTCCAATTTGTGCAGCGGCATTCAGGCCCTCAGCCAAATCTCCCTCTTCAAGAAACTGGGTGCGCTTCTGGGTGTGATGCGCCCACACACCAGCATAGCAATCCGCCTGCAGCTCGGTCAGAACCGACAAACGATTGGACTCGGTTTTAGACACCTGACGCTGGCGTCTCTGAACTTTCATCGAGTTGCCTTCAAGATTCTGAATATGGTGTGCAACTTCATGACCGATAACATACGCCATGGCAAAGTCACCAGCGGCTCCCATCTTCTGCAACTCGTTGAAGAAATCGGTATCGATGTATACCTGCTTGTCTCCGGGGCAGTAAAAAGGACCGGCGGCCGAGCTTTGCGTGCCGCAGGCAGAACTCACAGCGCCTTTAAACATCACAAGGCGAGGCGGCTCATATTTTTGCCCGTAGCTTCGGAAAATCTCGCTCCAGGTGTCTTCGGTGTATCCGAGTACTGATGCGACAAATTGCCCTGCCTGATCACCCTGGTTGGCGCTGGCATCGTATTGCACCCCACCGCCCGAACCGGAAAGGCCGCCGAGTCCCGACCCTGAGGAAGATCCTCCTAATCCGCCGGTTAAATTGATCAGCTGGGATGGATTAAAGCCAAAGATCAACCCGGCGATAACCAGCCCTGCTGTCATTAGCATGCCCATCCCTGATCCACCGCGGCTCGAGCCGGTGCGGGTAGTACCACCGCTGCGGCGATCTACGACGTTTCTACTTCTTCTACCCTGTTGCCAGCGCATGAAATCTGCTCCGATAAAATTATTTCCTGAATAGTAAAGCCTTATCGCGCGCGGTAATAGTGCCAATGTCAGGTTTGCTATTTACAGATGCCATCAAGGCCAAATCAGTGCCAAAACACCAGTAAATATACGGTATCCAGCCACCATTCGATGGCTACACGCAACCACATATCACTTGGCTGTAAATCCCCCATCCACATAAATCACCTGGCCGGTGATGTAGTCTGAGGCACCGGATGCGAGAAACACGGTAATACCGTCCAGATCCTGCAGCTCGCCATTGCGACCAATCGCTGTCTGACTGGCATTTTTTGCCGCAACCTCGGAGTCTTTGAACACCGCGGAAGTAAGCGCGGTCGGGAAGAAGCCAGGACCAATCGCGTTACAGCAGACGCCCTCAGCGGACCACGCCTCAGCCATCGCTCGTGTGAGCTGTGCCACTCCACCTTTACTTGCACCGTAGGCCGCACTGTTTGGAAAGGCTCTTTCAGACTGCAGTGAAGCAATATTGATAATCTTGCCACCACCGCCATGACGCAGGTGCGGCAACAGTTCACGCGCAAGAAAGAACGGCACAGTCAGATTTAAATAGAGTGTTCGATGCCAGGACTCGGCAGTGATTTCGCTTGCAGGCTCACGCAGATTAATGCCTGCCGTGTTGCACAGAATGTCCACACCGCCAGTCTCATCAATGGCGCTCGTAAACACGCTGGCGAGATCCGCTGTGGCGAGATCGCACTGAACAGCTACACCTGGAACAGGCAGCAA
>CAZQKJ010000241.1:0-5963 GCA_964593315.1 uncultured Granulosicoccaceae bacterium | reverse complement strand
CTGCCATCGCTCATTAGAAAAATTCTTCTGACCGTTGCTGTGTTCGATCTTACTGATACCTGATACCCCATGGATCTCCGATAATCCACTGTTTCAAAGTAGTAAGGGACATTAGCGTTATTATTGAACTCTACTTTTTTATAACCAATGATCTCCTGATCTGACCAATAGCTGGCTCTTATAGTATCGTTCATCGGATCGTCGAGGTAGGACTCAATGTAGCTTAACGCTGACTCGCCTGGCGATCGGGCGTAGCCGTGAGCCATGACGTTTTGCCCGTAGGCCGGAAGATCGTCAATTCGAGGGAAAGCCTGCGCCTTAAGTACTAAGCCCCACAGGCACACTGCGAGGGTCAATGCTCGGCCACACCATGGTAGAGTTGATCTCGTCATTAGAGTTTCATGTTTCAGTTTTCATGAGATTTACGCTGATGATCACTTAACCACCGTCTCAAATCTTAAGAACATGTTGTGCCTGAATCTTAAAGGCGATGGTATGAGTTTAACAACAAGAGGGGTGCCAAAAAATGCGCACGGGTGTCCATACATTAATAAGATACAGTTTTTTATGTAACAGTTGTTGTTAATGAGAGTTGCCGAGGCAACGTGAGGATGACCAACCGGCGCAGACTGATGACAATTTGTGACTCAATGGAGTGTAATCGGCGACCCAGTCCGTTGCCTCTCTTTGTGTGATATCCAATACAGTAAAACAGTGTATCCGATTGTAGTGAGGTAGGGTGCAATGTGCACAGACTCATGGCTTACTGATTTCGGGTGGCAGGATTAAGTGCTTTTGCGCCTTCCGAGCTGTAGCTAATGTCCCACTGCGTGCCGCTACGGGTGTATTTCGCGACTCGCAATGCAACTTAATAGCAGGTTGTTTACGTCGCTCATCTGAACTGTAGCTGGCACAGAACCTGACCCTGTATTCACTAAAGCAGGCTTCTCAGCCCGTAGCCGGATGCGCCGGATATCTGATGGTTCACACTTCATTTCCGGATTGTGATTTTGACCACAGGCAAGTGCAATCCGTCGCGGCGCAATTCTGGCGTCTGTGCCATCAATTTGCCGACTACGAACTGCATCAATACTGAAATGACCCGACATCTGATTCATGCTGCGAAGCGCACTGGACTTGCACTTACTGTCAGCATCGCGATGCTTTTGCAAGCCTGTGGGTCTGACACCGACGATGGTACCCCTATTATCGGGTTCTCCTACGTGCCGGAGCTTAGTGCGGTATACACTCCTTATGAGCCAGAGCTGGGTTCGGCAATACCTGCCGCGGCACGAGCATCCCTCGAATCGGCAGATCTGCCGTATCCACCTTTTAACACGCATGACATAAAGGCGATCGGTCCGGATGCCTGGCGTAATCGTGATCAGCTGGTTAACGCCGGTGTGGGTGGGGTTATTTTTAATCAGCTTTGGTCAACCTGGCAGCCGAGCAACTCACTCTCTTTGTCTGAACCTAATACGTTCGAGTACGACGGTATGATCTGGAAGATTGATCCGGTTCGTGAGAAACAGATCCGCTGGTACTCGGCCCGAGGAATAAAAGTCACCGCTGTGTTGTTTGCAACACCTGAGTGGGCACGCCCGAATAATACGGCCAGGGCCGGTAACATCTCAATTGTAGATCCGAAGTTTATAGCATCCGATAATGCACAGGATTTTGCACGCTTTGCAGGGATGATTGCGAAACGTTATAACGGCGCAAATGGCAATGGCCGTATTGTGAATTTTATTATTCAGAATGAAGTTAACTCACTCGACTGGTACAACCCGGGTTGTGGAGCGCCAGCCAGTCCGTGCACGGTGCAAGATAGAATTCAGCGTTACTCCAGTGACTTCAATCAGGCTTATGATCGCATTAAGCAAGAGCAATCGCAGGCGCACGTATTCTTTTCTTTTGATCACCACTTTGGTGCAGGCTTCTATGACGGTGCACCATTTGCCTCGGCGCAAAGATTTATCGAAACTCTAGACGGACTGGTAGCACCGCGTGAATGGAGAATTGCTTATCACTCATACCCGCCTGATCTTTTTAATCCGGCATTTGGCCCTCACGACTACCCGAAAGTAACCTTCGGCAATCTTGGTGTGCTATCCGGCTTTCTGCGTCAGCGATTTCCGGATAAACCTCACGCATGGGATATTCATCTGACGGAGAACGGATTGAATGCAGGTGCGCCGTCCTCTGAGACATCGCAGAATCAGCAACTCTCGGTTGCAGTGCGCAATGTTCTTGGTACACCCGGGATCAATAACTTTGTGTATCACCGAATGCGTGATCATTTTAATGAAGGGAGCTTTCAGCCTGGCTTGCACGATATCGAAGATCGTCCCAAAGATGCGTGGAGAAACTGGTCTGTCAACAATCTGCATCAGTCAAACCCGAAGCGTCTTGCCAGTGGTTATGAAGATCTGCCCTATGTGAGGCTTGTGCGCTCGGTACATCCGGATATTGGGCACTGGTCATCGACCCGCCAGGCACCTGCCGGCTATACCGCTGAAGCGAGCTTTCTGTTGCTTAGAGAGAGTCTGCCAAACACGACGATGTTATACGAATGCAATGTCAGTGCGAGCGGTGTTACCCGGATCACCAATGATGTCAGTTGTGGTGGTCAGCAAAGTTTCGGACCTGTTGGTTATATCTTCGACTTTAACAATATTGCCGGTAACCGCTTGCCTTTGTATGGCATTGAAATAGCCAGTGGCGATTTTATTTTGAGTACCAGCCCGGATGAAGTTCCAGGTGCTGCGACGTTACTGGGTTATGTTGATGCTACCAAGGTGCTCAATCAGCCAGCACCAATCAGAGATCTCTCATATTTTAATACGCAATATAAAACCTTTACTCCGGCACCTGCCATTGGCAGCCAAACCGGAGCGCAGCAATTGATTAATTCTCTGGGTGATTGCAGTGAGACTGCACTAAATTGCAATTTCCTGCGTTTTGCTGTGGGTGCCGATCAGGTTAATACACTACGCTGCGAAGTGCAGCCGCAGCCTGAGCCGATTGCGCACATACTGCTTACTTACGGTAATGATTCGTTTTCACGCGTGATAGATGTAGCTCATGCGATAAACCCGATCGGCAACACCTATTCAATCCCGCTGCCGATTGCTGATGATGCCACTTATGCGTCAGTTGTATTGACTTCAGGCCACGGGGCTGCCACCAGTCACTGTGTGGTGCTTCAAAGTGGATCGCTGAATATTGGTGCTGCTGAAGATCAGGCGGAAAAAAATCTAATTCAAAACGGTGGGTTTGAATCGCCGTTATCTGACTGGGAAACCTGTAGCGGTACCGCAGCATTTACATCGGATGCGTTTGCAGACGCTCAAGCGGTATCAATAGATGATGGCAATTGTGTGTATCAAGAGATAGCCATTGATGCGGGCAACGAGTACCTGTTTAGCTGTCAGGCCCGGCACAGCGGTACAGGAAACCTCAAGTTTACTTTTGCCGGCGAGAGCTTTCACAGATTGGCAGAAACGGTGTATCCGGTGAATAGCGCCGGTTACGCAGAGTTCACTGTGCAAGAGACAGCGCCTCCGAATAGTGCCTATGCCGTAGTCACCTTTGAATCCCTCGCAGGCGCCGGCCAACTGGACGCTTGTTCGGTCGTGCAGGTTGAGTAGAGAGTGACCGGCTTCCGGTTACTATTCGCACTGATTCACAAAAAACACGTTGTGCCTGCTGCGCCAAACTCAAATGGTCGGTTGGATCACGATCAAGATGTATCAAAACTGACACAATCGCTGCTCGTTTCGGGTCAGAGGTTTGTCAATGCAACGTTCTATTCTGCAACTCTCACTAATTTCAAGCCTTGCACTGCTCGCTGGTTGTGACAGCGATGTGCTATCTCAGGACGACCCGGCCCAGATAGTCACGGTACAGAGCGAACCTGTTGTCACTCAGGATGGCAATTTCGTGGTTGCCGATGATCGTAAAGTTGAATTGCTTCCCGAGCCGGTCGATCTGGGTACCAGTATTCCTTACCCGCAACGGACGGGTTTTGATATTAAATCCATCTCTACTGATTTCTGGCCTAACCGCCAGGAATTGATCGACGCGAACGCCTCGGGTGTTGTAGCGAACCTGGTATGGGCCAACTGGCAGCCGACTTACGAGACTAACTGTTCAGGCACACAGATTCGATTTGATGATGTCTGTTTCACGATTGAAGTAGCGTTTGATCACTTGATCAAATTTTGGTCAGATCAAGACAAACCAGTTACTGCCATAATCTATGGTGTACCAGCCTGGGCACGTGATGAAAGTGTTTGTACAGCTGAATCAGACGCGTTGAGTATTTTTTGTTCAGCCCGTGATGCCAACGACTATGCACGATTTGCTGCAATGATCGCTGAGCGTTACAACGGTAAAAATGGCAACGGCCATGTGGTGGATTTTGTTATTCATAATGAAGTCAATATGAATCAATGGTACAAGGTAGAATGCGGTAGCGGGATTCCCTGTGACACTGAAAAGTGGATCTCTGATTACTCTTCCAACTTTAACGCAGCCTATGATCGCATTACGGCGATTCAACCAGATGCCCGTGTATTAGTACCCTTTGCACATCAGTTTGATACTAACTTTGATAATCCTGCTGGCGACAACCCGATCATCTCAGTGAAAACATTTATCCGTGGTGTTCATGCCCGGGCTCAGGGTCGTAAGTGGCGTATGGCTTACCACCCGTACCATAAGCGCCTTGATAGTGCTGAATCTTCTTTTGATGATCTACCGCGAGTGACTTTTGGCAACATTGGTGTGTTGGCAGGCTGGTTGCGTCAGGAATTTCCTTTTCAGCCTGAATCGTGGGAAGTTCACTTGACTGAAAACGGTGTAAGCTCAAACGGTCAGTCTGATGAGTTCAGTCAGGACGTCGCTGTTTGTAACTCGTACAGAAATGTACTGGGTACCCCCGGAATGGAAAACTATGTCTATCATCGTATGCATGACAACAACTACGAAGTAA
Organism: uncultured Granulosicoccaceae bacterium; assembly: GCA_964593315.1. Lineage (GTDB taxonomy): Bacteria > Pseudomonadota > Gammaproteobacteria > Granulosicoccales > Granulosicoccaceae. Next base: position 967 of record CAZQKJ010000241.1, on the reverse strand, counting down.
TCCGAAATGCAGCATTTGGTCTTAGACGTGAAGATGGTTCTCCTAAGCCAGTATGGGATACCTGGGCGAACATGAGTGGTCGCTGGGGTCAGAGAGACAATCTGAATTGTGGTTTTGAAAACCTGCCGTACACTAAGCTCAGCAGCTCCACTAATACCAGTGGTGACTATCGCGCGTCATCACGCGTGGTAGGTGATCAGTACAGTACGGTTAATGAGTGGTTTCTGCTTCGTGACTATGTGCCAAACACCTATATGGCTTATGAGTGTAAAGCTGGAAATACGTCTTATGTAAGCACCGATACGTATTGCGGTGGTGAGCTTTCTTATGGACCTGTTGGTTATGTGCATGAGTTTGATGCTGATGATCGCGTAGCACTGTTTACGTGCAGCAATGGCGATCAGGTTTACAGCAGTGATGAGTTTGCTTGTGGTGTTGATGACGTGATTGAGTTTATCGGCTACGTTAAGAACAGTAAGTAGTTAACAGGCAGTTCGTCTCACACCCGATCATGAAAAACCACCGCTAAGGTGGTTTTTTCATTTCTGGTTACAGGTTGCTTCATGAGTATCCACTGAAACCTGCCTACACTGTGTCTCCAGCAATGCCGGGTTGGCCAAACGGCTTAAACACCAGAATCAGCTTAGGTAACAGCGTCAGGACTGCCAGAAGTGCTACAAACATTGCCAGCGCGGTCAGTAAGCCGAAGTAAATTGTCGGTATAAAATTCGAAAATACCAGAATTGAAAACCCGAATATAATCGTCATTGATGTATACAAAACCGCTCGGCCAATATTTTTGTGGCAGGTGTACATTGTGGCCTCGTAGCTTGCATGTTTTGGCAGCTCTTCTCTGCTCATCATCACCGAGTAAAAGACGTTTGGGGTCAGCAGAAAGTGTTGTCTTACCAGTGTTGAGGAGTATCGCTACTACAATGAACGTGAGAACAATCATCTTGCCTTTTTT
>CAZQKJ010000240.1:0-5983 GCA_964593315.1 uncultured Granulosicoccaceae bacterium | reverse complement strand
ACACCGCATCAATAGTCCCCGGGTGCTGGCGGCAGATTTCAACACCAACCGTGCCTTGCCCGGCGATCGTATCCTGATCATTGAACGGGTGAATAAATGTATAGCCAGTGGTTTTTTCAAGCTCGCAGGAATGCCCGTAGGCTTCATCATAATTGTCACCGAACAGGACTGCCTCACCGCCGAGATTTCGCACCGCCTCAACTTTGATGGTCGGGGTGGTTTTGGGCATCACGATCAGCGATTTAATTCCGAGCCTGGTGGCAGACAAGGCCACACCCTGAGCATGATTGCCTGCCGACGCACAAACGACACCCTGAGTATCCGGCTGTTGTTGAAGCAGTTTATAAATGCGATTGTACGCACCTCGACACTTAAACGAGAATACCGGCTGCATATCCTCCCTTTTCAGGAGTACGTGGTTGCCAGTTTTTTCACCCAGACCTGGAGCACTGTCCATTGGAGTCTCTTTGGAAACATCGTAAACTCTGGCGGTCAGTATTTTTTTTATGTAGTGATCCATGGAACCTCGCGTGATAGACGCTCACTCTAACCAATGCCTGCCTGCGGTGGAAGACCCACGGTATAATTCTGCTGACTAACTCAGGCCCCGGTAAGAAACCACTCACTGCGCGCCCATCAATGCACACCCATAGCACCACTCAAGGCCAATTCGGCCGGGACAACCAATGACTGCTGCAAGCAAGCCTGAAGACAACATGAAACGTGCGGCGGCACTCGCAGCCCTCGAGTGGATCGAAGAGGGTAGCGTGATTGGTGTGGGCACCGGCAGTACGGCAAACTTTTTTATTGATGCGCTCGGTGATATAAGTGCCGATATCAAAGGAGCAGTGGCAAGCTCTGAAGCCTCTGCTGAACGCTTGCGCCAGGCCGGTATAGACTTGTTCGATCTCAATTCAACCGGCCCATTATCGGTCTATGTTGACGGCGCCGATGAATCAAACGCACAACTGCAGCTCATAAAAGGCGGGGGAGGTGCGCTCACACGTGAGAAAATAGTGGCAGCCGCCAGCGCCAAATTTGTGTGTATAGCCGATGCTTCAAAAAAAGTGGATGTGCTGGGCGCCTTCCCGTTACCGATAGAAGTCATACCCATGGCACGCAGCTATGTGGCACGGGAGATTGTCAAGATCGGCGGTGATCCGGAGCTACGCGATCAGTATCGGACAGACAACGGCAATGTAGTTCTGGATATCCACAACATGGCAATTACTGATCCGGTACACCTGGAACAACAAATCAATCAATTGGCAGGTGTGGTGACCTGCGGTTTATTTGCACAGCGTCCTGCAGATATTTTATTACTGGGTAAATCTGACGGCAGTGTTGAGCAAATTACCGCCTGAGCAATCGCTACCAGCTCACAGGTGTTGAAGCTAGAAAATGTAACTCAAGGCCAAAAGCCTGTCACGTGCTTTGGCCAACAAGAATATCATCATGAACTGCTGAACGAGTCTCGGGTATAGAACGATTACTTTCACTGTGATAGGTGTATACCAGTGACTTCTTAACCATAGAGGCCTCGTTCTGACCTGCCGCGTGAAAGCTTCTGCAATGAAAGAACAAGGTGTCACCTGCTTCAAGTTCTGCAGGCACCGCACGCGCAATGAGTTCTCTGTTGGACTCCAGATCAGTACGTAAAAATAATGATGCATCAAAGCGGCCACGCTCGAGACTTAGCTTGTGAGAACCAGGTATTAACAACAAGCCGCCATTATCGGGATGCTCCGGCCCGAGCGCTAGCCAAACGTTAACTAACTCCGGGTGATCGAATGACCAGTAACGAATATCCTGATGCCATGAAGTGATACTGCTGTAACCCGGATGCTTGGTCATCACGCAGTTATGATGATTCTGAGAAACCATAACCAGCTCGCTATTAAGCATTTGACGCAGGCGCGATACCACTGGGTCACAATTAGCCCACTGTCTGAATACACTGGCTCGAGTATAAGCATTCAACAAACGCCTCGGCGTTTGCCCACCCGGCGCCCACTTGCTTTCCGGTGCTCCGGGGTAATGCACATCAGCCTCATACTCGACCGGCGCCAATGCCGGTTTAACAGACTCATCAACGATACAATTCATCGAAGCCACAAGCTCGGCGCTTGCCAAACCACGTTCGATCAAATAACCATCATCGAGAAACTGCTGTAATTGTTGCGCACTTAAGGGATTCGACATCAGTATTTTCTATCAGTTATGGTTTAAACGCACGCTAATCCGTTATCGCCCACCCCGCGACTACAGCAGGCAGAGTCGACTAGTCAGACCAGCAGTCTTAAGCTGGTTCACTCGCCAATGATTCTTCACTGGATTCAAACTGAAACTCCAGCGCTTTCACTACAGCATTGGCAAACAAGGCAGCAGCAACCGGTAACACACGACCTTTAAGCTGACCGACATATAGATTGCCACTTGGCACTACACGTGGATCTATATCCCGACTGACAATCTCCGCGTCACTGTTGTCACGCTTTAAGCCGATAGGCAACTGAAAAGAAATACAGTTTTCGTGCACCAGATAATTGCGAATAAAATCAAAGCTGTCTGATTCAATCACTTTTACCAGCTCATCACCCTTGCGCAGCATGGCATCCTCCAGCATATAACGCATGCCATTGGCGGCAGTTGGTAAAACTACCTGGCTCGAAAGCAGATCACTCCAACCAATAAGTTCTTTTTTCGCCAGCGGGTGCGATGCACCCATGATGGCTTGTATGGGTTGCTCCACTCTGCCAACCGGATGAAACTCCGCCGTGCGAGATGGTTCAAAGACCACCGCCAAATCTGCATCAAACGAGGTCAGTTCATCAATCGCTCCAGCTCGATCACATACCCGCACACTAAAGGTCACAGCCGGATGTTCTTTGCGATACAACGCTATCTGTTCCGGCATAAAATGCGGCAGCAATGCCTGGCCGCAAACCACAGAAACATGACCGCGGCGCGCGCCACTTAAATCTGCTATCTGTGACTTTACCCGCTCCATGTCAGCCATCTGGGAGCGTATGTGCTGGATAATTAATTCACCCGCAGTACTAAGCCGTACGCCCCTGGGCAGTCGCTCGAAGATGGGCACACCCAATTCTTCTTCCATCGCAAGTATTCGACGATTCAACGCAGTCGAGGTTATCGCTAATTTGCTGGCGGCGCGACGAATCGAACCACTGCGTGCAACCGTATCGATGTAATGAAGTGGCAGTAAATGCCTCATAAGTAAGCCTTTGTTCCAAACCTGGCATTGCCATGCTGCATTTAGTGCATCGCTCCAGTGCAAAAATAACAGAATACAACATCGCTCGCAGTGATTATTGTTCTCTGGCCACAAAACACACCAGTTTTGTCACCAACATTTTTTAAACCGCCTGCAAGCCGTTTGAATTTGACCCAGGGAACAAACCAGTGAAGAAAGTCACAGCGATTATCAAACCGTTTTTACTCGATGAGGTGCGCGACGCGCTCGGAGAGATCGGGGTGCGCGGCATTACCGTCACCGAAGTAAAAGGTTTTGGCCGCCAAAAAGGCCACACAGAACTCTACCGCGGCGCCGAGTACGTGGTGGACTTTCTACCCAAAGTACAGCTGGAAACAGTCGTCAGTGAAAACCTCGTAGATAGCGTGGTGGAAGCAGTAAGAACCGCTGCCAACACTGGCAAAATTGGAGACGGAAAAATTTTTATCTCCAACGTAGAGCAAGCCGTTCGTATCAGAACGGGTGAAACTGGCGAAGCCGCACTTTAAAAAGAGGCTGTACGGAGAACACAATGCAAGAACAAATTTTTCAACTGCAGTACGCAATAGACACATTTTACTTTCTGGTCTGCGGCGCACTGGTTATGTGGATGGCGGCGGGCTTTTCCATGCTCGAAGCCGGTCTGGTCAGAACCAAAAGTACCACAGAGATCCTGACTAAAAATATCGCGCTCTATTCTATAGCCTGTGTAATGTACCTGCTGGTCGGATACCAACTCATGTATGGCGGCGGTTTTCTGCTCGCCGGCATTGAAAATGATGGCATCGACGCCACAGGTGACCTGGTTGCAGGTGTACTTGCCGAGTCAGTGAATGCGGGCTTTGACGGTGACTCTGTCTACTCAAATGCTTCCGACTTTTTCTTCCAGGTTGTATTTGTAGCAACTGCAATGTCTATCGTTTCAGGCGCAGTGGCAGAACGCATGAAGCTTTGGGCTTTCTTGTTGTTCACTGTAGTAATGACTGGTTTCATTTATCCAATGGAAGGCAGCTGGACCTGGGGTAGCCAGGAAGTATTTGGTCAGTTTGAACTGAGTGTCGGGGGCGTCGGATTCTCAGACTTTGCGGGCTCGGGTATCGTCCACCTTGCAGGTGCATCAGCAGCACTGGCCGGGGTTCTTCTACTCGGCTCACGTAAAGGCAAATTTGGCAAAAACGGTCAGATATACGCTATTCCAGGTGCGAACCTGCCATTGGCAACACTCGGAACTTTTATCCTTTGGATGGGCTGGTTTGGCTTCAACGGTGGCTCGGTACTCAAGCTTGGTGACATCGCCAGCGCCAACTCTGTTGCCATGGTATTTCTGAATACCAATGCCGCGGCCGCTGCAGGTTCAATCTCTGCACTGGTAGTAGCACGACTCATGTTCGGTAAAGCCGATCTGACCATGGCGCTGAACGGTGCACTGGCAGGCCTGGTTGCAATTACTGCCGAGCCTTCCACACCATCAGCCGCTATGGCATCTCTGTTTGGTGCGGTTGCCGGTGTGATCGTAGTCTACTCAATCGTGGCACTTGAAAAATTCCGCATTGATGATCCAGTCGGTGCAATCTCGGTCCACGGTGTGGTCGGAATATTCGGCCTTATGATTGTACCACTTACCAATGACGGCACATCATTCGCGGCACAGGCACTCGGTGCAGTTGTGATTTTTGCCTGGGTCTTCAGTGCTTCATTCGTTGTTTGGTTGATCATCAAACTCATTTTCGGTATCAGAATATCTGAAGAAGAAGAGTATGAAGGCGCAGACTTGAATGAGTGCGGTATGGAAGCTTATCCGGAGTTCACAAACTAAGTACTCTTAATATAATCATATCTGTAGCTCAGTAGTAACAATAAAAAAGCCCACTCTATCCAGAGTGGGCTTTTTACTTTCAGTTGTCTCGTTTTGAATATCAGCTTACTACAGCTACAAGGCAGACCGAATTAACCTGCCATTGGTACGAGCTATTGACGTGTGACGCTATTGATAACAATGGCTTCAACCGGCACATCTGTCGGAAATCTTACTGACGACCCGGTTGGCGTTGCGGCGATTCCATCAACAACTTCTTGCCCTGATACCACTCGGCCGAATACCGCATAACCAAATTGCGCAGGGTTGTTCGGAACATGATCCAGAAACCCGTTATCCACCACATTGATAAAGAACTGCGATGTAGCAGAGTTGACCGCCGCGGTTCGTGCCATTGAAATACTGTACTTAAGATTCAACAAACCATTGGTTGCTTCATTTTGAATCGGATCAAGCACCGGCTTTTGTTCGAAGCTTTCAGTGAACCCGCCACCCTGCACCATAAAATTCGGAATGACACGGTGAAAAATAGTGCCGTCATAGTGGCCGCTGTCTGCATAGGTCAGGAAGTTGGCAACTGTAATTGGCGCTTTTTCTTCGTCCAGCTCCAGTTCTATATCACCTCTGTTGGTATTGAGAACCACACGCAGCATTGAAGACTCATCTTCAAGCTTTGGTATAGCGCGGTCCGGCGTCTCACCGCCACAGGCAGCCAGAGTCAAAAGGAGTGCCAGGCCTGCGCCGAGTTTTTTTGCTAATTGCATTGTGTAGATCCGTTGAAAAGTCCGCCGTAGCCGCAAGAATCGCACCAAGTCATCTCACATACTGCCCTATTGGCACTGGCTTAGCTACGTAATCCGCGGGGGCTAACACCTGCAGGGGTCATAATGTCTAGGTTAAAGCACGAATATGAT
>CAZQKJ010000239.1:0-5993 GCA_964593315.1 uncultured Granulosicoccaceae bacterium | reverse complement strand
GCAATCCACGCTCTGCAGCACAATCCGGAAGTCACCATGAACACCAGAATTTTCACCACGGCATTCACCGCTCTTCTGCTTACTATTTCAAACCAGGCAGTCGCCAGCCATTCACAACAATCACTGTTTCCATCTCACAACTACAGTCAGTTCAGTTTGCCATCTGTTGGCGATACCAAGCACGACGTACTCAATAACTACGGCCAACCAAATGACCGTCAACACAGCGCCAACGGAACAGATGCCTGGGACTACGGAAGCTTTCGTGTGATATTCATGCATGACACTGTCAGTTATTCTGCAATGTGGTAAACCTGATCGGTTACCCTTGCGCGAAAGCACAGGCTGCTGTTGCCAGATCCGACAGCGACTCGATGGATTAATGCTGCCATATACCATCGCTATTTCTGCACTGTGCGAATCGAAATAACCCTGTGAAGCAGGGTTTAGAACTCTGCTGCAATTCGAGACAACGGCCCAATCCCAGCATGGAAGCTGGTGAGCATCGAACGATATCATCAGATATCCAATCTGATGGGATTACCGTCAAAGAATATCTGATCGGCTTATTTTGTACATACTGAAAATCACCCTGCCTTCCTAGTCTGCAGCGAGCATGATTTGCACGTTGTTCCCATCAGTAATTTTGTGCATGTATAAATGACTATCAGCTTCATGCACATCAGGCCCTGCAGCCTGTAATACACAACACACTCCAACCGGATACCCATTCTGCGCTCCGACATTGGAACCATCAGAATCGCTCCACTTTTATTGAATGCCGTATGCCGACTCGCACTTTCGTGTTACTAGAAACTGTGAAGTGAGTCGGATCAAAGAACAAAGGATTCCCTCATCAGTTGCCTCATCTAAGCACACGATGTCACAAAATCGATACATAGCACCGCAATAAGTAGCTGTTTCGCTTGTTTATAGGCCCCGTTTCACAACGGTAGCCATCTGATGTCAATAAACTGCCGCCTTTCTTCGCTCAGGCGTGCCTTTGATGCAGTTCTCTCAGCGTACTCGCACTTTATTGATAAGCACTATCCAGTTTCTGGTGCTCGCGAGCGCGAGTATCTCCGTCACCCATGCAGCGGAATCCGACTACACCAGTCAGATGCTGCTGAACACTAATGGTCAGTCTCTAACACTACTCCTGCGCCCGAGCCGCGTGATGGAAAACCTGAGCGTCGTAGATAACAACGGCTCAACACTGCAAAGCGGCACTAACTCCTATACCGGCGTCATCAAAGGTGACCCGAATTCCTGGGTACGTTTAACGCAAAGCGGCGATTCACTCGATGGTGTTATTTCCCGCTTTGGTAAGCGTTTTCAATTGCAACAGCGCCACCAGCAACCAGCGCAAATAAGACCCTTAGCGGGCAACCATGATCTGCGTGTCTCCATTACTGCCAATAACTCAAGTGACAGGATCCTGCTCAACAACGTGCTCTCGTCCGAAGTGACCAGGGTTGCCAATATAGGCATCGTTGTGGACAGCACCTATAACGAACTTCACAACGGTAAGGGACTGGAGTACGCCCTCTCTGTTATCAATTCGGTTGACGGAATATACCGTGAAGAGTTTGGTCTGGCACTACAGGTAGACACCGCCATCAATGTTGTGGATGCTGCAACCGATCCATTCAACTACGGCAGTGTTGAAATCGAAACCATGCTGCGCAATTTTCGTGACTATAGAATTCAAAGCCCGTTGCTTGATCAAAGCGTGAGCCTGGTGCATTTGTTCACCGGTAATCGACCAACGGATGTACCTGTCGGGCTGGCGTGGATAGACACAGCTTGCAGGCCTGATGGCTATGATGTCGGTTTATCAACTCCGTATAAACACGACATACTACTGGTAGCACACGAGATAGCACATAATCTTGGCGCTCTTCACGACACAGAAACATCATGCGCCGCAGCGACTGACAAGGTCATGTGGCCTTATATCTCATCAGGCACCTCACAACAATTTTCAAGCTGCACAATAGAGACGGTAAAACGCACTATTGCCGAGAGCTGCCATGCCGAAGCGATTGATCTTGAAGTGGCAGTCGCCGTTGATCGGGATAACACAGTCAAAGCAACTGTTAGAAATACCGATACTGTTAGGGCGAATCCGGCTGCAACGCTCGCAATTGATTTACCTGCTGGTGGTAGTGCTACGACTGTACAGGGAGACTGCGATCACGCTCTGGTGCATAGCGATCAAATCGAATGCTCGATTGGTGAGTTACCACCCGGCGCAGATTCAGTTGTTATTTTGCAGGTGGATACCGAGCTTTCCAGTGAACTGTTTGCGACAGTAGAGCCGGATAATTTTGTCGATGTGTCAACACACAACAATTCCATTACTATAAACACCAGGACTGAGCAGGACCACTCAATCGACAATAATGTAGCCCGCAATGTAACATTGACTGTCATAGACGAGCAGGAAGCTCGTGTTAATACGAATGAGTTTTCTCGTAACAGCCTGGCCGGTAGTTCCGGTGGCAACTCCGGCGGCGGCACACTATCTGTTCAGTCGCTACTGTTACTGCTGACGATTCTGGTTATCGGCAATAGTGGCAGGTCACACAGAGAGACGGGCACGGTTTAAACTACCGCAAACCGTTGCCTGTGCTGCCTGATCTCATCACCCATACCTTCAATCTCACGTATCCGCTTGATGGTCGCAAATAGATCCTGCGCACCGGCGTACTCTCGTATTAGATAGCTAAGCCACTGCTTGGTCCGGTTACCTGCATAACGAACCGGAAGTTCTGTAGCTGTCTCAAGTAAACCTTCAAGCAACTGCAGCACATCAATCCACTCAAGCGCCGCGTATTCACGTTTAACTGAGCTTGCGTGAATGCGATTGGCAAGATCCGGTGATGCGAGTGCACCACGCCCGAGCATAATATCGACACAGCCACTATCACGACTGGCTTTTTCAAAATCAGTCACTGACCAGATCTCTCCATTCACAATTACCGGAATCGTCACCTCCCTTAATACTTTGGCAACCTGTGTCCAATGCGCTGGAGGCTTATATCCATCAAGACGGGTTCGGGCGTGCACACACAACTCGGTAGCTCCCGCTTGCTCAACACCTGAAGCGATCTCGGCAACCGAGTCGCTGTTGTCAAAACCAAGCCGGATTTTTGCAGTGACCGGAACCGAAGGATCTACCGCATCACGCACTGACGCGACTATATCCTTTACTACGGAGGGTGTACGTAACAAGGCAGAACCACCACCATGGCGGTTCACGGTTTTAGCCGGGCAACCGAAGTTCAGATCAATACCGGGTGCGCCCAGCTCAACCACGCGTACCGCGGTTTCGGCCATCAGCTTTACGTCACTACCCAATAGCTGCACATAAACCGGAACACCGCTGTCTGTTTTACCATCAGTTAGCAGTTCCGGACAGGATTTAAAAAAAACACGATCCGGATAGACGTTATTGACTACTCGCACAAACTCGGTAACACAACGATCATAAGCAAAGACCGACGTCAGAATCTTACGCATGTGATAGTCAGTTACTCCATCCATTGGAGCCAGCATTATTCTCATGGCTTACTGCTTATGCACACTAGAGATCAATGGATAGCTTTTTGTCACCATAGCACTACTCTTTGTCCGATGATGAAAGACAGGTCGCTATGTCACTCGCTGTCTGTCGCAGCCAATCCGTATAGAGTGCGGCACCGGATTCAAAAGATGAAGCAACCGGATCAATACTCACTCGTCGAAGCTCAAGCTCATCAATCAGCACATCGAGGGCAGAGGATTGAAACTGTACCTCCGCCAGCAGACACCTGGGTGCCAATGACGCGACCTGCTGATGCAACTGCTTAATACGCTTTGCCCCCGCCTGTACCTGAGGTTGCGAGGTAACGACAATCGCCTCACCCATGCCAAAGGCTTTTTCAAAATACTGCAGTGAGTCATGGTAGATCAAATACGGTCTGCCCTTAATCGACTCCATGACGGGCGCTATCTCGGCAAGCGTATCTTCAAGTTTATGTTTGAAGCTATCGGCATTGGCGCGATAACGATCAACGTTGGGCGGATCGATCGACCCCAATTCATCAGCCAGTGTGTCTGCCAGGCGCTTTGCGTTTTCCGGGTCAAACCAGAGATGATAATCCAGTGTTTCGCTACTCGGCCGCACACTCGCCCCCGGTGCATCCTGATCCTGGTCAAAGCGAAAACCCTGAGCGGTAGCGCGACTCTGATGGTGAGTCATACCCGGGATTAACGCGAGTTCCACGCTTGCAGCATGTGGCGCAAAATTATCTATCATGGAAGGAATAAATCGCTCCACACCACGCCCGGCCCAGAGCACAATATCCGAGCCGGATATTGCCTTGATGTGCGATGGTTTCAGTTGAAACAAGTGCGGAGAGCTGGCACCGTCAATGAGTAACAATGGTGCGGACACACCTTCTGTCACAGATGCAGCAATACTGTGCAGCGGTTTGGTGCTGGCCAGCACAATCGGCGCTGCTGAGCCTGCGCCAATTGACGACCACATCAGGCACAGGACAAACCACAGGCGGCAAATCGGGTGTTTCAAGTTTCGGGATCAGCTATCATGGTGGGCCCTGATTATAGTGAATCTTGAGCCAGCGTAATAGCCGAACCAGTTACAGAAACAAAGAATGACCTCCGCTTCGATTTACTCTATCCGTCAAAACAATGCCCACAAAACCTCAAATAAATAACCCTGATCCATCGATACCACAACCCGGACTGCGAGAAACATCAAGCCACCCACCACTGGTTAAAGTTGCCAACCTGACGGTAAATCGTGGCACTGCGACACTGGTGCACGACGTCAGCCTGTCAGTCAGTCGCGGCGAGATTGTCACACTGATAGGCCCTAATGGCAGCGGCAAGAGTACGACGGTCAAAGCCATTCTCGGCATATTAAAACCGTCGGCAGGCACCATCACCACCACCGCAAAAATGCGAATCGGGTATGTGCCGCAGAAGCTCGAACTTAACTGGTCGATGCCCATGACAGTGCGTCGCTTTATGCGACTCACCCAAAAACACTCCCATGCGCAAATTGAGCAGGCGCTGGCTACAACGGGCGTCAACGGCTTGCAGCAGAGACAGGTGTCGGCACTGTCCGGCGGTGAATTCCAGCGGGTATTGATGGCTCGAGCAATCGCTGCGAAACCGGATCTTCTGGTATTGGATGAACCGGTACAAGGTGTCGACTTCAACGCCGAGCTCGAGATTTATCAGCTCATCGCTGAACTGCGCAAACAATTAAACTGCGGGGTACTGTTGGTGTCGCATGATCTGCACATAGTGATGGCCGAGACCGATACCGTGATTTGCCTGAACGGCCACGTTTGTTGCTCCGGCACCCCCAGGGTGGTTACCAATAGTCGCGAGTTTCAGGATTTGTTCGGTGCGCGAGGCTCCGAAGCGCTGGCTTTCTATCAACATCACCATGATCACACTCATGGCCCTGATGGCGAAGTCATCCACAACCATGCTTGATGACTTCTATATACGAGCTCTGCTAGCCGGAGTCATGGTAGCCCTGCTGGCCGCACCGTTTGGTTGCTTTGTTGTGTGGCGCCGTATGGCATACTTCGGTGACACAATGGCCCACTCAGCCTTACTGGGCATCACCTTATCGCTCTTGCTGGAGATACATGTCGGTATCGGTGTATTTATAATTGCGTTGCTGACGGCTCTCTCACTTGTGTATCTACAGGCACGATCCGATCTGCCAAATGACACACTGCTCGGCATTTTATCTCACTCCACTCTGGCACTCGGCTTACTGGCGATCGCCTTGATGACCGGCAGCAGTGTGGATGTAATGTCTTACCTGTTCGGTGATGTCTTATCGGTAGGCCGCACCGATCTGCTCGTAATTGCAATAACCACCGTAGTAGCCATAGGCCTTTTGGTCGCTATCTGGAAACCACTGCTTGCCGCAACGGTGAATGAAGAATTCGCCACTGCAGAGA
>CAZQKJ010000238.1:0-6015 GCA_964593315.1 uncultured Granulosicoccaceae bacterium | reverse complement strand
GCACTTGAACTCAGTGCCCTTTCTATATCTTCTTTCGAAGCATGTGGCACTCTGGCAATTTCTTCTTCGGTGGCCGGGTTGATGACCGATTCGGTTTTGCCCTCGCTACCCTGACAGAATTCCCCGTTGATGAGTAAGTTCAGTGTTTCGTAGTACATGGTTGAGTTCCTGCGGTTAAGGCGGCACGGATTAGTCGATACGATAACCTGCGCGTGGAAAGTGCACACACACAGTACCAATGTCATCTGCTGTACGTTCGATTACTACTGTCTCTGCATTGGCAAAACGTATTTTTCCGCCAACCGGTTGTTCTCCGCCGTTCACATCCGGGCTAACCGTTACTGACTGACCCACCTTAAGCCCTTGCGGATCGTGTGCTGCAACGCCAGTTGATGCTATGGAGTCATGCTGTCGGGCAATAGTGATTGCATCTTCCGGGTTCATATCGGTGGCGGTACCATGACCGATAGCTTGTACATTTTCTTCCCAACGCACAAGCTCGGTAAACTCCGATAGAAACGCTGGTCCCTCAGCCCATCTGCCGCGTAAGAACCAGATAACGTGATAAAACTGTGCGTCAATTGCAGCGGGCTTAGCGCCCAGCAGAAAGGCACGGCCATCACTTAACTGGGAGTTCAGCCATGACAAGGGGGCACGGAACTGGGCGATGAGATGAGGCAGATCTGCATTCGCTTTTTTCAAACCTTCAGCCCAGTCTTCCCCGAGATACAGGCGTCCTCTGTCGGCAGCAAAATCTTTATCCAGCTTATCTCCAGCAGCCCCCAAAACATGCCTGACACTCAGGTCGAAGAACGCCCCGTCAGTCCATCGACTGAGACACCACATCAAGCCATGATCAGATGTAGGCATAAAAGAAGGCTCGGGATAGCGTTGTTCAAGTTCGCGTAAAATGCACTGACTGTCACAGTAGATGTCAGCACCAATCTGCATGACCGGTGTGCGTCGATAACCGCCGGTCAGCGCTGTGAGCATCGGTTTTGGAGGCAACCTGGGTATTTCAACATTGCACCAGCTTAAAGCTTTTATACCCATTGCGACTCTGACTTTCTCGGCAACCGGAGATTGCGGATAAGCATGAAATATGATCTCCGAGGCTGAATCAGTCACGGGTTGCTCCTCTTGCGCTCAAGTACTTTAGATTGCGATGATCAATGAGTGATATTGGTACGCTTAGCCTGTTCCGGCCAGCAACATTTGAAAATGCCAGAGATCACCTGTTGCCTGAAGTTTAACGGAATTGGTGTCCCGATGTTCTCCTTCCAATCGAAGGTGACGATATCTGAACTGACAGCAGGTGAATGGGACCTGTCAGTGCCACCGGGTGTTTTAGTGAGCCTGGTAGCGTGAGCATTGGCCCTGCTGTTGTAGAGTTGCTTCAACAGAGATTCTATCGATAATTATTGACTATGCAAAAACCGATTAAACTCACCAACCATCAAGTGCAGCAGTTTCATGAAGACGGTTTTGTTGTCCTGCCGTCTATTTTGGATGAAACAGTGATTGAAACGACTCGCGCGCGTTTTGAGAAACTGTTCTGTGGCAGCTTTGAAACCGGGATCCAGCCTGATGAATGGAACTGGAAATCAGGCCAGGACGACCCGACTTTGACTCGCCAATTGTGTAATGCATGGAAATCAGACCGGGTTATCGCCTCTCTTGTGTTGCGTGAAGATATCGGTGCCGCCTGTGCCCGGCTTCGCAATTGGCCCGGTGCGAAAATCAATCAGGACAACGTGATATGGAAACCACCTGGGAGCAGGTCCTTAGGGTTCCATCAGGACGATAGCTACCAGGACTGGATAGTCCCTGCGGAGATGATGACCTGCTGGATGACGCTCGATGATACACGGGCAGAACAAGGTACTATTGAATATGTTCGCGGCTCTCACAAGTGGCCGGTCAGCCCGAAGATAAATCAGTTTCATGCACCGGATGATCCACTCGCAGAGTGTCAGTTAGCAGCCGATTCGGCTGCAACTTCAATTCAATGTGTACCAATAGAAGTACCCGCAGGCAGCATGGTGATACATCACGGCCGCACATGGCACGGGTCTCGATCAAATAATGGAGAAACCCACAGGCGATCAGTGGTGGCGCACTGTATGTCCAGTGACGCTGTGTTTCATGAACACAACACCAGTGGTGTGTATAGTCGTTACAAACAAAGTAATACCAATCAGATGGATGAGAGTTTTTTCCCGATAACATGGCGATCAGACGGGTATCGTAGCAATTGGATAGACGACTTCGCATCAGTATTAAAGTGAAAACGCCATTGGCGTAGTCCACCTACCTGCACAAGTTGATCACAGCCAGACTCTTCCACAGCATTGATAAACCTTTTTTCAACCTGGATTCACGATGAAAACAATCACAAAGTTTCCCTATGAGGTTGAAGAACATGCCGATATGGGTATTACTCTTTCGGATGGTTGTCGATTATCTGCACGAGTCTGGATGCCGGTAAAAGCATCACAGCAGCCCATGCCGGTTATTTTTGAACATCTTCCCTATCGCAAACGTGATGGCACTATTGCTCGCGATCAAATCACTCACCCGTGGTTCGCAGGCCACGGCTATGTGTGTATTCGAACGGATATGCGCGGCAACGGGGAAAGCGAAGGACTGATGAAAGATGAATACAGTCCACAGGAGCTGAGCGACGCAGCCGAGATAATTGAGTGGGCAGCACAACAACCGTGGTGCAATGGCAAGGTAGGCATGATGGGCATCTCATGGGGTGGTTTTAACTCACTGCAACTCGCCTACAAGCAACCTGCACCACTAAAGGCCATTGTTACCGTCTGCTCCACGGTTGACCGTTACGCTGACGACATTCACTACAAGGGCGGTTGTTTGTTGGTGGAAAACTTTGGCTGGGCCGCAAACATGTTGTCTTATTCATCACGCCCGCCCGATCCCGCACTGGTGGGTGATAACAAATGGAAAGGCATGTGGATGCACCGACTGGAGAATCTCGACTTTGATTTGTCCGTATGGCTAAGACATCAGCACCGTGATCAGTACTGGAAACACGGATCCGTATGTGAGGATTACTCAAGAATAAATGCATCTGTGCTGGCGGTAGGTGGATGGCATGACGGATATAGAAACACTGTGTCGCATCTGGTCGAAAATGTTAAAGCACCCGTGAAAGGTATCGTGGGTCCGTGGATTCACAAGTATCCGCACTATGCGGCGCCTAAGCCCGCTATTGGCTTTTTACAGGAGTGTAAGCGCTGGTGGGACAAGTACCTGAAAGACATTGATACTGGTGTAGAAAATGATCCGGATTATCGCACCTGGCTGATGGATAGCATCAGACCTAAGCGCTGGCTTGAAGAACGCCCGGGGCGCTGGATAGCTGAACAACACTGGCCGTCTGACAACATCAAACCAGTAACCCTTCATTTGAACAGTAGTGGCACACTATCATCAACTACCGGTTCTACCGATGTAGTAATCAATTCACCACAGGACTGTGGTAGCACCAGTGGAGAGTATTTTCCATTTGCTTTCAGTGATGAACTGCCGGATGAACAATCTGTTGATGACGCCAAATCGATCTGCTTTACCGGTGATCAACTAGACAAGGCTATGGACATCACTGGCGCGCCTCAGGTATCACTGTCACTGACACCAGATTCTGCCAATGCGCTGATTGCTGTGCGATTGCTCGACCTAAGGCCGGATGGCACATCCGCCATGATTACCTATGGCGTATTAAATCTCACCCATCACCAGTCTCACGAGCACCCACAGGCCTTAAACCCGGGTGAAGAAATTCATGCGACTGTTATTCTTGACCACATAGCCTACCGAATACCCGCGGGTCATCGGTTACGTATCGCGCTATCCACCGCGTACTGGCCATTTGTTTGGCCATCACCGTGCAATGCATCACTGCAACTCTCGGCAGGATCACTATCTTTGCCCGTCAGACCTTCGGCAGATGGGTCTGTGGCACTCGCTGATGAAACCAGTTTTGAACCAGCGGAGGGCTCCGCCCCATGGAAGGTAACTGAACTACGGCCGGCGTCTTACCAGCGCCATGTGAGTACAGATACAAGCACCGGTATTGTCACTACCAGCATTCACAATGATTTCGGTGAAAACAAAGATGACGATCACGGGCTCATTTCCGGTGAAAAACTTCAGGAACACTGGAGCATACACCCGGATGACCCTCTCTCTGCCAGAGCAAATTCACACTGGCAGCAAACCGGCGGGCGCGAAAATGCCATGTGGCACACCGACGTAGAAGCGAGCATGCACAGCGATAGTAAATACTTTTATTTCGAAGTGGAACTAACGGTCACTCTGAACGACGAGCCCTCTTTCAAACGTAGCTTTAAAGATAAAGTTAAAAGAGAACTTGTATAGCACCACGCATCGCACTGGCTTTAAACACTACCTGCCTATCACTATGCACACTGAAAAAATCTGGCATTCAGTACGATCATGGGCCCATAAGCTCAGAGAAAATATACTGACGATCTGGATTGCTGCTCGCGATAAGCGCACGCCTGTGATTGCCAAATATCTGGCATTAATCACTGCAGGGTACGCACTCTCACCTATCGATCTGGTACCAGACTTCATACCGGTGCTGGGTTACCTCGACGATCTGATACTGGTACCCGCAGGAATAGCTCTGATCGTGCGACTGATCCCAGCAGACTTACTGCGCGAATACCAAATACTTGCTCAGTCGATGGAGTCCAGACCGGTTGGTTACGCCACCGCCTTTGTCATTATTGTGTTGTGGGTGACCGTTACCATGCTTATGATTCGTGTGTTTGTATAACAGTGATACCGACCGACAATTCTTACTCACTGTTGTGTACTAGCCTGCACTATTCATGAGGATTTGTTGTCCAGAGGAAATCTCGCTAAACAGGTCAGCTGATCGCCCGAGAAACGTGGCTTGCCACGTGCCGAGGGCGATCGGCTGAGATGTAACGCGAGATTTTCTTCTGGCAGCGAATAGACACTCTGTTAATTTCGCAATCGGGCTTAAATGTGAGCTTGGATCTTTATACATAGACTTTTGTTCGTTTGTGTTCGTCGCCTTGTGAATAATGCAGGCTAGACGCCGTCACCTTCAGAACGCGAGCAAAGCAGTCCACTGAGCCAATCCGGATCCATCTCGGGTACCGATGATAACAACAGCTCTGTGTATTCCGGATACGGTGGTGAGAGTATTTCACTCTTGAGTCCCTGCTCTACTACCTTACCCTGATACATCACGACAATTTCATCAGAGATGGCTTTAACTGTGGCAATGTCATGGGTTATGAACAAGTAGCTAATGCCGTACTGCTCCTGCAGCCTCAACAGCAAGCGTAAGATACCTTCCTGTACGATTTGATCAAGCGCCGATGTGACTTCATCACAAATAATCAGATCCGGCTGTGCTGCCAGAGCGCGGGCTATACATATACGTTGTTTCTGGCCACCGGATAATTCCGCCGGTAACCGGTCAAGGAATGATTCATCCAGTTCAATCATTGACAGCAGCTCCAGTACGCGCTGTTCCTTCGCATGACCGCTGAGCTTGTGGAAAAATTCGAGCGGCCTGCCGATGATGTCCTCTACAGTTTGCCGCGGGTTCATTGCGGTATCAGCCATCTGATAGATCATCTGAATGCGTCGCAGCTGATCCGGTGTGCGATCCGCAAGCTTCACAGGCAGCGGCTCACCATTAAACAAAACACTACCGTTGCTTTGAGGTAACAACCCCGTGATGACTCTTGCCGCGGTGGATTTTCCAGAGCCCGATTCACCGACCACAGCAACCGTTTTGCCTCTGGGCAGTTCTATATCTACGCCATGTAAAACCGGCACTTTGCCATAGGCCGCATCGATATTCTTTAACGCAAGAATAATATCATCGCTGCGCTCTTCGGGTTTTTCGAGCGAGCGCACAGACCACAATGATCTTGTATATTCCTGTTCCGGTTGATTGAGCATGGTTCGGGTTTCGGCTTGTTC